>JABJES010000020.1 GCA_018663165.1 Rhodospirillaceae bacterium | reverse complement strand
TTGCAAGGATGTCTGTATTCCGCGTCGCGCAGATCTCGCCCTTATGCTGCCCAAAGGCCCGGCCGGGCCGACGTCTTATGGGCAAGAGATTGCACGCTATCTGGAAAAGGTGCCGGGACGGGGTAATTCACCGGATTTTGGAGTGGAGAGTGTCGAGGCTATAGGTTCGCTGGACAAGCCGCGCTTACGGGTTGTCGCCCGCTCAACGGTGCCTTTCGAGGAGACGGATGTTTTTATCGAAGGGCCGCGGGGCAATTTCTTCAAGGGGCCAGAGCTTGAACTCTATGAGGGCGACAGCCGGGCGGTTTTCGATGTGCCTCTGCGGCGCGTCGGCAAGGCGCGGGAAGAATCTTTAATCGGCAAGACCCTCACCGTGACCCTTGTCGCCGATGGTCGCGCTCTTGAGACCAGGGTGATCGTTACTCAAGGTGCCGGTGACGGCATCGGCGGCGGTGGTTTTATTGCCTCTCTTCTTCTCGCCCTGCTCGGTGGCCTCATCCTCAATCTCATGCCCTGCGTGTTGCCGGTGTTGTCCTTAAAGCTCCTCGGGGCGGTTGGCCACGGGGGGCGGGAAAAACGGCTCGTGCGCTTAAGTTTTCTAGAATCTGCTGCCGGTATTTATTTCTCATTTCTAGCCCTGGCGACGCTGGCCGTGCTTTTGCGCCAGGCTGGGCACAGCGTTGGTTGGGGAATACAATTCCAGCAGCCGCTTTTCCTCATCTCAATGGCCCTGGTGCTGGTCTTGTTTGCCGGCAATCTCTGGGGGTTTTTTGAGATCAGATTGCCCGGCTGGATGGGCGATCTGGCGATGCGAACCGGGGCGCGAACCGGGGCGCGCAAGGACGGGCACCATCCTGGTGCTCATTTCCTCACCGGCGCTTTTGCCACTCTTCTCGCCACCCCCTGTTCGGCACCTTTTCTAGGGCCTGCAATCGGCTATGCCCTGAGCCGCGGTATGGTTGAGACCTATGCCATCTTCCTCGCCCTCGGGCTCGGTTTTTCGGCTCCCTATCTGGTGGTCGCCCTGCGCCCGGAACTGGCGACGCGGCTGCCCCGCCCTGGCCCCTGGATGGCGGTTCTGCGCCGCATTTTAGGGATTGCTCTGGCGGCGACGGCGCTTTGGCTGCTCACTGTTCTGGCGGCACAAATCAGCCTCGATGCGGCGGCCTTAGTGGCGTTGTTGCTTTCCTTTATGGTGCTTGTGTTGTGGGGAAAATCCCGTCTGCCGCGCGGAGCTATCGTTCCTATCCTGCTCGTATTAGGGCTGTTGGCCCTGTTGGTGCCGGGGCGTTTTGCCGAAATAGCGCCGCCGGTTGGGCAAAATGAAACCAACTGGGGGGTCTTTTCGCGACAGGAAATTCCGGTGCTGGTCGGCCAAGGGCGCGTGGTGCTGGTTGATGTAACTGCCGATTGGTGTATCACCTGTCAGGTCAACAAAAAGCTGGTGCTTGACCGGGGCGAGGTGGCGGCCCTTCTTGATTCCGGGGCGATCACCGCCCTTCGTGCCGACTGGACCCGGCCGGATGATCGCATTGCCGCCTATCTCGCCACATTCGGGCGATACGGCATTCCGTTCAACGCTGTTTATGGACCCGCCGCCCCGGCGGGCATTGCCTTGGGCGAGTTGCTGACCGAGGGCGAAGTTATGGATGCCATCCGTGCGGCATCGGGGAAATGATTTTTCCGGTGAATTTAACACCTACCTTTCCTATCTTTATTATCTGAAACATTGTTTTTTACATTCTTTAAAGAAAGCAGGAGCGAACATGACGATTAAAGTTGGTGATAAAATCCCCGCCGCGACCCTGGCCCATATGGCCGCCGACGGGCCGACAAACATCTCAAGCGACGACCTTTTCAGTGGCAAGAAAGTTGTTCTTTTTGCCTTGCCCGGTGCCTTCACGCCGACCTGTTCGGCCCAGCATCTTCCCGGTTTTGCCCGTCATAGCGGTGAGTTCAAGGCTAAGGGCGTGGATCTTGTCGCCTGTCTTTCGGTCAACGACGCCTTCGTCATGGACGCCTGGGGCAAGTCTCAGAACGTCGGCGATAAGGTGATGATGCTGGCCGATGGCAGTGCCGCTTTTACCAAGGCCATCGGCATGGAACTGGATCTGATTGAGGCCGGGCTGGGGGTGCGCTCAAACCGTTATTCGATGGTTGTTGAGGACGGCGTGGTAACCCATCTCAACGATGAAGGCGGCGGCGGCTTCGAGGTTAGTTCAGCCGAGGATCTTCTGGCTCAGCTCTAAGCGGTTTTGGGGGCTCCAGGCCGCATTACCTGACGGCTTCGACACCCTTGCGGGCCAGCGCATCGGCGCGCTCGTTCTCAATGTGACCGTCATGGCCGCGCACCCAGTGCCATTCAACCTGGTGACGCTCGATGGCGGCTTCAAGGCGCTGCCAGAGGTCCTTGTTCTTGACGGGCTTCTTGTTGGCCGTTTTCCAGCCCTTGGCTTTCCAGCCGTGGATCCACTTGGTGATACCGTCTCGGACATAGGTGCTGTCGGTGGTCAAATGCGCGCGAACGCCCCGGCTCAGGGCTTCCAGTCCTTCAATGGCGGCGGTTAGTTCCATGCGGTTATTAGTCGTCTCTTTGGCTCCCCCCCAGAGTTCCTTTTCGACGCCGCGATAGCGCAGGATAACCCCCCAGCCGCCGGGGCCGGGATTGCCCGAGCACGCCCCATCGGTGAAAAGCTCAACCATATCTTCTGATTTGCTCATGGTGGAGATCTCAGGACAGGCCGTAGGCGCCGGGGCCGCCAACCTGCTGGTGAAAGCGCAATTTGTGAAGATATTCACGGGGGTCCTTGCGCTTGACCATGGCGTCGGGCGGGGTGTTGAGCCAGTCATAAAGCCGGGTCAGCAGAAAACGGGTGGCCGCACCACGGGCGAGCAGGGGCAGGGCGGAAAGCTCGTCATCGGTAAAGGGGCGCACCTTGCGATATCGCGACAACATCAGTTTTGCTTTGGTGACGTTGAAACTGCCATCGGCTTCAAAGCACCAGGCGTTGAGACAGATGGCAAGGTCATAGGCGAAGAAATCATTACAGGCGAAATAAAAATCGATCAGGCCGGAGAGCTTGTTGCCGAGAAAAAAGACGTTATCGGGGAAAAGATCGGCGTGAATGATGCCGGTGGGAAGACCCTCTGGCCAGGCGGCTTCGAGGTGGCTGATCTCACTCTCGAGAATATCTTCCAGGCCGTCGATAACGCTGTCGGCCTGGTCGCGGCACTGCTCGAACAGGCTGCGCCATCCGGCAACCGAGAGAACGTTGGGCAGGGACAGGGGAAAGGCCTCACCGGCCAGATGCAGCCGCGCCATGGCTTCGCCCAGCTCGGCGCAATGTTCGGGGTGGATGCGCCGCGGCCACATCCCTTTGAGAAAACTGATGATGGCGGCAGGCCGCCCGCAAAGGGAGCGCAGCGCCTCTCCGTCCCGGCCGCTGATCGGGGTCGGGCAGGCGATGTTCTGGCTTGCCAGATGGTCCATATAGCCGAGAAAGAACGGCAGGTTCTTCGGGTCGACGCGCTTTTCATAAAGGGTCAGAATATAGGTGTCGATGTTGGTCTGGATCAGATAGTTGGAATTCTCGACCCCTTCGGCAATCCCTTTGAACGAGACCAGTTGGCCGATCTCGTATTCGCCGATAAAGGCTTCGAGCTCCTCGTCGCTCACTTCCGTATAAACGGCCATGGCTGATTTCCCTTGGGTGTGCGGCACACCCTCTTTTAAATGACGCCGCGTCTTATGTTTTTATTGTGTCGTTCTTTAAGGCTTCTTATGTATAGGCTAACGCTTGCGCTGCGGCGCGCAGGGCCAAGGTAATACACACACCGGGTCAAATAAAGCGACAAGGAGAAGAGAGTGAGTGATCCCATTATTGCCCAAAAAGGGGCTTATGAAGTCGAGGTTGAGGCCGGAAAGCGCTATTTCTGGTGCACTTGTGGCCAGAGCAAGAACCAGCCCTTTTGCGACGGCGCCCATACGGGCAGTGATTTTCGTCCCCATGTGTGGACGGCGGACGAAGCAAAGACGATCTCTTTTTGTGGCTGCAAGCACACCAAGGACGCGCCTTTTTGCGACGGTTCTCACGCTAAGCTCTAGCCGTCTGGGTTTGTTTTCTCTTTCAGCCCAAGAATAAACCCCGCGTGATGGCGGGGTTTTTCATTTCCGGAACCAGTCCGGATGCCTGGTGCGATAGTGCCCTAGTGCAATATTTTAGGCAGATCGGCAATCGCGCCTTCAATCAGGGCGTTACTGCGGGGCTCGTCGAGATAATCTTCCAATAGCAGTTTGGTCGCATGGATGGCGATGGTGGCCGCCATATTACGGACGTCCTGTATGGCTTCTAATTCGGCCTGGGTTATCCTGTCCAGGGCCTGTTGTTGACGCCGGGAAAGTGTAACCTCAAGGTCTTTAGCGGCATGGGCTCGCATACGTGCCACTTCTTGCGTCGCATGGTCGATAATTTCCTTGGTCTCTTCGACCGCCTCGCGCTGTTTGCGCTGATAGGTGGCAAGAGTCGCCTGAGCCTCTTCGCGCAGGCGGGCGGCTTCATCCATTTCGTCCTTGATCTTATCCGCCCTTGTATCCAGGGCCTCAATCAGGAACTTGCGTCCGGGCTTAAACGCGGCAGCGACGAAGATCGCAAAGGAGACCATGACCCAGAATGCCGGGGATTCCATCATCCTTTTTGCTCCTTCATGGCATCGGCAAGGGCGGCCTCTAGCTTGCCCTCGTCGATATCCTTAACGCCGATCAGCTTGGCCGTTGCGTCCCCGGCAACTTCGGCGGCGACGCTCGCAATGTTAGAGATGGCTTGCGATTTTGCACCGGCGATCTGTTTTTCTGCTGCCTCGGCTTTTTCGGCCAAACTGGCCGACAGGGCCGCATGCCGCTTTGTCGATTCTTCGGCCATTTCCTGTGACGCCTGTTTGATGATGCCGAGCGCTTCGCTCCGGGCATCGGCGACGGTCTTCTCATAGGTGGCAAGAATCTCTTCGGCCTCGTTCTTGAATTTCTCGGCCTTGGTGAGGTCGTTTTCGATCCGATCCTGACGCTCTTCCAGAACAGCCGAAATTTTTGGCAGTGCCAGTTTAGCCATGGCGAAATAGAGCAGAATGAACGTGATGGCAAGCCACACGAGCTGGGGCGGATAAAAGGAGATATCAAGTTGAGGCATACGGCTTCTCTTAAAAAGTTTTCCTGGCACCGACCCCGCGCTTTGCGGGGTCGACCCGTTCTAGAGGAACAGGATGAGGAAGGAGATCAGCAGCGCGTAGAGGGCGACGGCTTCAACCAGGGCAAAGCCCAGCATGCTCATCGGGAACACATCCGGGCGCGAGGCCGGGTTGCGCGAGATTGCGCTGATGAGTGAGGCAAAGATGTGGCCGATACCGGCACCCACACCACCCAGACCGACGACGGCAAGGCCGGCACCGATCAGTTTTGCGGCTTCTGCTTCCATGATTCCTAAATCCTTTTTTCTATTGTAATATCAAACACGTAACTAAGGGCCACAGGCCCAATCTTGCCATTCCTTGTGGCCATCCGGTCTAATGCAGGTGGACGGCGTCGTTGAGATAGAGACAGGTCAGAACGGTAAATACATAGGCCTGAAGAAAGGCCACGAGAACCTCGAATGCGGTCAGGGCGACGTTGACGATAAGTGGCGCAACGCCAAATACGCCAAGGATGAAAACAAACCCGCCGAAAACTTTCATCATGGTGTGCCCCGCCATCATATTGGCGAAAAGGCGGATTGACAGGCTGACCGGGCGCGAGAGATAGGAAATTATCTCAATCGGCACCATCAGCGGCATCATCGCCATCGGCACTCCCTTGGGGACGAAGAAGCTGAAAAAGTGAAGCCCGTGGCGCACTATTCCGATGATGGTGACGCCGATAAAGACGGTTAGCGCCAGGGCAAAGGTAACGATGATATGGCTGGTGAAGGTAAAGCTGTAGGGAAGCAGACCGAGAAGGTTACCAAACAGAATGAACATGAAAAGCGTCAGCACGAACGGGAAAAAGGGCCGTCCTTCGGCCCCGACATTGTCGCGGATCATGTTGGCGATGAATTCGTAGGATATTTCCGCCATCGACTGCCAGCGGCCCGGCACCAGGGCGCGGCCGCGCATGCTGCCTGCCATGAATGCGGTAACCAGGGCGGCAGCGGCGATCATCGCCAGTGAGGAATTGGTCAGCGACACATTGATGCCGGCAATTTCAAGCGGCACTATGGGGTTGATCTGGAACTGTTGTAACGGGTCGGCCACTTTGTGTTTATCCCTCGCCTTTATTTCTTTCCACCGGCATCGGGATCATTCCCTTTGCCACTGTTTAGCACTTCATCGTCTTGCGCTTTTTCGCCTTGCGGCGCCTTGTAGCCGGGGGCAAGACCAAACCCGGCAACGGCGCGATAGACATTTAACATGCCGGCTGCGGCTCCAAGGAAAAAGAAAACGATCATTCCCCAGGGGGCTATTTCCAGCCAGTTGTCGATCAGGAGACCAATTCCTGTTCCGACGATCACTGCCGAGACCATCTCGACGCCATAACGAAAAGCAAGTCCAAAACCACTCATCGGAGCCGCCGCGCCACCCTCTCTTGGTTTCTGCCCTTCGTGCCTTTTTTTGGCATGGCGAAGGCGGTCATCAAGGTTCTCAAGTGACGTCGGGGGGTCCTGGTTGCTCATGATTCGGTGAGCCAGTCGTCGGAATAACCTGAAACCCCTGCTTTTCGGCGGTATCCACGCCAAATCCGGGGCAACATAGGAGGTGGCTGTGAAGCTGTCAAGAGCGCGAAAACCTTGGCTTTAACATCGTTAAAAATCACCTCATTCCCCATTTGCGGGCAGCAGCAGGTGGCGGCGGAAAACACCTCGTCCGGGGGTCAGCCGGCATCTCTCAGCCGCTCGGCGTTTTGCATGTCAACAGAGACGAATTGCGAAACGCCGCGTTCCATCATGGTCACTCCATACAGACGGTCGACCCGCGCCATGGTGATGCGGTGATGGGTGATGAGAAGGAAGCGGGTGGCCGAACTATGGGCGATTTCCGAGATAAGGGCGCAGAAACGATCAACATTGGCGTCGTCCAGCGGCGCATCGACCTCATCCAGCACGCAGATCGGCGCCGGATTGGTCAGAAAGACCGCAAATAGCAGGGAAAGGGCGGTCAAAGCCTGTTCGCCGCCCGATAGCAGGGTCAGAGATTGCAGTTTCTTGCCTGGTGGGCTGGCGAAGATTTCAAGCCCGGCTTCCAGGGGGTCGTCGGATTCGATCAATTCCATATGGGCATGACCACCGCCGAAGAGGCGGACGAAAAGATCCTGGAAATGCTTGTCGACCTCTTTAAAGGCGGCCAGAAGGCGCTCGCGGCCTTCGCGGTTGAGGCTGGATATACCCTGGCGCAGGCGGGCGATGGCGGCGACCAGATCTTCGCGTTCGGATTGCAGGGTGGTGCTCTGTTCAGAGATTTCCTCGGCCTCCTGCTCGGCGCGCAGATTGACCGGCCCCATGTTGTCGCGTTCG
>JABJES010000256.1 GCA_018663165.1 Rhodospirillaceae bacterium | reverse complement strand
TGAACGATATTCTCGATCTTGCCGCGATTGAGGCTGGCTATCTCAAGCTGGAGAGAAAAACTGTTGATGTCCGCTCCATGCTGACAAGCGCCATGAACCTGATTAAGGAGCGGGCCTTTAACCGCGATGTCGAGTTGAAATTCGAAAGCGCGGATGATCTGGCAAATATGTATGTCGATGCCCGGCGGATAAAACAGGCCGTCTTTAATCTTCTTAGTAATGCCATAAAATTTACCCTTGCCGGGGGCAGCATTACCTTGTCGGCGACGCGGAGTACCGATGAATTGCGCATTAGCGTCACCGATACGGGTATTGGCATGCCCGAAGAAGATTATGAACGTATCTTTGAGAAATTTGAGCGCGGGGGTGATGGTGAGACACAAGGTGGTGGCCCAGAGCTGGGCCTTGCCCTGGTCAAGCATTTTGTCGAATTGCACGACGGCCATATCGGGGTTGAGTCCCGGGTTGACGAAGGCACCACCGTCTGGATTTCCCTGCCCCTAATCGAGGCTCCTTTGGACGGCGATGAGGAAGGTGCCTCTCCCGAGGCTACGGCTCTTGCTGTTGCGGAAGCCGAAGGGTCGGTTTAAGAATCTAACGATGATTGCAGCGCCCTCCATAAACCCAGCGGTAACAACCGAGAATAGATTGACACGTCGTCATGTCGGTCTGGATGAGATTGCCGCCCTGGCCGCCGTTTTGGCGAGAGCGGCCCAGCCTGGCGATGTGATTACGCTGAGCGGCGGGCTTGGCGCCGGCAAGACAACTTTTGCCCGGTTCTTTATTCAGGCGCTGGCGGTTAACACGGGTGGCGATGCCCAAGAAGAAGTGCCTTCTCCCACTTTTACGCTGGTTCAGGTTTATGAAAGAGACCCCGCCCCGGTCTGGCATTTTGATCTTTACCGGATCACCCGTGCGGAAGATGCCTATGAGCTGAATATCGAGGAAGCTTTCGAGGTCGGGATTTCACTGATCGAATGGTCTGAACGTCTCGGTGCGTTGTTGCCGTCTGATCGTCTGGACGTTCATCTTGAGACAGAGCCCGGAGATGAAGAGGCGGCCTCAACGCGCGCCCTTACCTTGAGCGCATATGGCGCTTGGGCTTCGCGCCTTGGAGATATTTGCAAGGATGTCTGATCGGGCGCGGATTATCGAAAAGTTTCTTGAAGGGCAGGGGTATGGGGCCGCACGGCGCACGCCGCTGGCCGGCGATGCGTCGTTCCGCCGTTACGAGCGGCTGTTCATTGAGGGAGGGGAAGGCGAGGAAAGCATTGTGTTGATGGACGCGCCGCCGCCGATGGAAGACGTGCGCCCCTTTGTCGCCGTTGCCGAACGACTGAACAGGTTTGGTTTCAGTGCCCCGGAAATTATCGCCGCAGATACGGAAAACGGTCTTCTCTTGATTGAGGATTTCGGTGACCAAACCTATACGGAAATTCTGAAAACCGATCCAGGCAAAGAGCATGATCTCTATGCCCTGGCGGTTGATTTCCTGATCGCTCTTCATCGTCAACCGGTGGAAAAAACGGCGGCGGGGTTTCCGTCTTATGACGTTGATCGCCTGCAAGACGAGCACGCCCAGTTCATCAACTGGTATTATCCGGAAATTATCGCCGCCGAAATCCCTTCATCCGGGCGCAAGGCCTATCTTGATCTGTGGCGGCAATTGTTGGACGGCCTGCCGCCTTTGCCACAGGTTCTGGTGCTGCGGGATTTTCACGTTGATAATCTTATGCTGCTTCCCGGCCGCGATGGAATTAGCGCCTGCGGCCTTCTTGATTTTCAGGATGCAGTGGCGGGGTCTTGCGTCTATGACCTGGTGTCCCTGCTTGGAGATGCCCGGCGCGACGTGCCGGTCGATATTGTTGGTCAAATGAAGGCCCGTTATCTCGACGCCTTTCCCGAGCTTGATAGGCAAGCATTTGAGGCCGCCTATGCGGTGTTTTCGGCGCAACGGAATTGCAAGATTCTCGGTATCTTTGTGCGCCTTTGCGTGCGCGACCGAAAATGCGGTTATTTCGAGCATATCCCTCGTCTGTGGCGGCTCCTTGAAGAAAGCCTTCGTCATCCTGTCCTGGCCCCCCTCGACGCATGGATGGCCGAATATTTCCCCGCAGAATACAGAGCCCCGCCAGATTGCCGGTTCCCCTCATGACCGGTGGGACTTTACGCCCTCGAACGGCAATGGTTCTGGCGGCGGGAAAAGGAACCCGTATGCGGCCGCTTACCGATCATTTACCCAAACCTCTGGTCGAAGTTTGTGGCCGCACATTGCTGGATGGCATCCTCGATCATCTCGATCGGGCCGGTGTTTCCAAGGTGGTGGTCAACGCCCATTATCTTGGCCAACAGATCGTCAATCATCTGGCCGCCCGCAAGACGCCTGTAACCGACGCCATCGTTGAGACCGAATTACTGGAAACCGGCGGTGGGGTGGC
>JABJES010000021.1 GCA_018663165.1 Rhodospirillaceae bacterium | reverse complement strand
TGAACTTCCACGGCGTTCACGACGCAAAAAAAGGCGGCTGCGTTATGGCGCCGTATTCTGGCTGTTGCGTCCGGACGGATCAGTGTTGCTGCAAAGGCGCCCTGAGAAGGGATTGCTCGGCGGGATGATGGAATTTCCCGGCACCGATTGGCGGGACGAGGCATGGAGTCGGGATCAAGCTCTTGCCGTGGCGCCGTTGGGCAATGATTGGCGGGTTCTGTCCGAACCCATACGCCATATCTTCACTCATTTTGAATTGGAAATGACGGTCTTTGTTGCCTGTGCGGAGAAAAATCCAGGTAAGGCAATCGCTCAGGCAGGATCGTCCAGGATATGGGTTCTGCCGGGAAAGCTGGGGGAGCACGCCTTGCCGACCCTGATGCGAAAGGTCGCTGACCTGGCCCTGGCGGCGGAAGAGGCCGGGCCACCGACCGAACCGGACATTTCAAAGGGCGATTATCCCCTTGACGCAAGTCCCATCTAAACAAATAATAATGTTTGCCGCCTATTGCGCAGAGGCTTGGCGTGTGCTAAGAATTGTCCCATATCTGGAATCCAGACGGATCGGAGATTCTAATGGCAAACGAACACACTAAATCAATCAAAGCACTTGAGCAGCAAATTGAGGAGCTAGAACGAAAAGCGAACGAGATGCGCGCAGCAGTGAACGTGCTTTGTGCTCTTGACTCGTTGCCGCCACGGTATTCCGAAGATGATGTTGGCGGGAAAAAGGCTGTTTCAACCCAGATTAGAGACGATACCTTTTATGGAAAGAAGCAACAAACTGCCGCTAGGGAATATCTTGAAATGCGTCATACTCAGGATCTCGGACCCGCAAAACCTAGAGAAATTTATGATGCCCTTAAAGATGGTGGATATCCGTTTGATGCAAAGAGCGACGAGATTGCCCTTGTGGGGCTTCGTGCGATGCTCCGCAAGCGCACCACTGTTTTCCACAAACTTCCCACGGGAAGTTACGGTCTAACTTCTTGGTACCCAGATGCTAAGACTACAAAAAATACAGGCGCAAACGATGGGGACGACAGCGACGACTTAGATGATGAAGATGACGTAAATGAAACAGCGGACGATGATAAATCGTCCGCTGTATAGATATTCGAGTGTTCCACGCAATCGCCCTGAGAAAGCAGCGTGGGGCAGAACCCAAGAAGAAAAGGAGACGAGCATGGTTTGGCAAACCATCCGGTCATTATCGGTAAGCCGCTAAATTTGCGGCCCATCCCGCCTACCCCCTTCCAGAAGGGGTAAGGATCAACGGCGTTACCTGTCCATTAGGTAGCGCCGTTGTGCATTTGTGTGGTATCATACCTTACTGTTGGCTGCAAGTATTAAGGGTAGATTCAATGAGGAATCACAACGACTTATCATTATCTCAGGCCATAAAAGACGGGCGATTACAAGGCTTTATTGCTCAATCAGAGGCTGCTGGCATTGGCCCAGCTGACGAGAAAGAGGTGATGGAAACATTGGCCAAAACCATTAAACAGTCCCAATCAGAAGATCTAACATCGCGTTCTGCATATGCCGATGATTCGACCGAAAAGTGAACTCGCTTAGATACCGCTGCATGTATTTTTGTGACACATGAATATGCGTTTCGCGCACGCTGGCTTTAAATAGATACCAAAATCCTTCGACGTTATTCGTGTGATGAACCACATCAATCTCATAATCATATGAAGCCCACTCTTTCACTACATGCCTAACGGTTCCGTGTTTATATCCATCATCCTTCAGTAATCCATAAGACATCAACTCGTCGGAGAGGCTATTGAACCATCCACGACATTACGAAGAACCACGTCACGAAGGGTTCCTTTTCTTACATTGGGAATCGTTTCGGTAACAAGGCACCCGTCACGTTCCTTTAGGCCCATAATCACGGTCTTGCCCGCTGCCCCACGCCCCCCGTTTGCCGGAGCGTTTTCCGCCAACATAGGCTTCATCAAGTTCAACGTGGCCCTGCAACATGGTGAAGCCTTCAGCATTTCTCATCAACTTACGGATATGCTGGCCCATGCGCCAGGCCGTCTTGTAGGTAACCCCCAACTGGCGCTGCAATTCCTTACCGGAAACATCGTGGCGCGTAGTGACAAACAGGTAGATAGCATAGAACCAAAGCTGCAAGCTGGTTTGGCTGTCCTGATATACCGTTCCCGCGCAGGGGTAAACATGATCCCCGCAGCGGGAACAGGCATAAGCTTTGCGGTCCGTTATCTTGTGGAATGATGCCTTCTGTCCACAATGGCTGCATTCGTGGCGTAGGCCATAACGCACCTCCATGACGTGCTCCAAGCAAGCATCGTCAGTAGGAAAGCGGTTGAAAAAGTCTCGGACGGTGAATTTCTCAGACATGATTAACTCCATCAATAGAGATAACCTAATCAAGCCATCATACTTGCGTCAAGGGGATAATAGCCTATAAAATTAAAGACAAAGTAAAAGGCCCGCTCATTTAGGGGGGCGAGCCTTTTATAAATTTGGATATTGTTCTTCGTCCGAAGTCTAAAAATCCCGTCGGAGGGGGGGGAGGAATACCGATCAGAATTTACCCTGCCCTTGTCTCATGATCTGTCTGAACCGATGCTGATCTGTGTGTTCATCTGCAATTCATAATGAGGATGACGATTACAGGGTCTCCCTTGGCTATTCATGCCCTATTCAGACGAATGCACCTAGATTTTGGCGATGAAAAGAATTGCTTTTTTCTTTCTGTTGCAGGCGCTTGCTGGCACAGTCTTGGTTGCGTCCAGCTCGCGGGGGCTGGCCCAGAGCGCTGGCGTCGATCATGATCGGGCGCGCGCGGCAGTTCAGTCGGGCGAGATTATGCCGCTTCATGAAATCCTCGCTAAGGTCAGCGAAAAGCAGGAAGGCCGTGTTCTCGAAGTGCGACTCAATGATCTTGAGGGGGGGCTCCACGGCTGGGTTTATGATATTCGTCTCTTCACCCCTGAAGACGAGGTTCTCAATCTCCGCGTTGATGCCGGAACGGCGACGATTCTTAGAATCGAACGTGGTGGCACTGGTGACCAGCCCTGACAAAGGCCAGACCTGATCAAAGGCTTGTGGACGTTGCAGGGAAAGAACGTTAAACCCTTATTGAAGCAGCCTATTTTCTTGTACGGGGATAAGTTGGATGCGTGTGCTTGTTGTCGAGGATGAACCGGATCTTGCCCGTCAGGTGGCTGATACCCTGGTTGAGGCCGGTTATGCGGTGGATACTGCCAAGGATGGCGAAGAAGGGCATTTCCTCGGCGATACGGAACCCTATGACGCGGTGATTCTCGATCTCGGCCTACCGGTGATCGACGGTCTGACGGTTCTTGAGCGTTGGCGGCGCGATGGTCGCAAAATGCCGGTTCTGATTCTCACCGCTCGCGACCGCTGGAGCGAAAAGGTGGCTGGCTTTGACGCCGGCGCTGACGATTACGTCACCAAGCCCTTTCAGATGGAAGAACTCCTGGCTCGCCTGCGGGCGCTTATCCGTCGCTCGGCAGGCCATGCATCTGCCGAGATATTCTGTGGCCCGGTCAGCATCGATACTCGTAGTGGCCGGGTTTCGGCCGAGGGGGTGGTGATCAAGCTCACCGCCCAGGAATACAAAATTCTGTCCTATCTCATGCATCATCAGGACAAAGTGGTGTCCCGTACTGAATTGACCGAACATGTTTATGATCAGGATTTCGACCGGGACTCGAACACCATCGAAGTTTTTATTGGTCGTCTGCGTAAAAAACTCGGCGTCGATGTGATCAGGACCGAACGCGGACTGGGCTATCGCATGGTGGCCTCTGATAATGCGGCCTAATTCTCTCGCTTTTCGCCTCGTTGCCGGGGCGGCCCTGTGGATCGCCGCGGCACTGCTCGCCGGGGGGTTCGCTCTTTCCGCAATTTTCAAGGATTACGTTGAGCGCGCTTATGATGCCCGTTTGCTGGTCCTGCTTGATGCCCTGGTGGCGGCCAGTGACGTGGTGTCGGAAAATTATATCGAAGTTTCCCGCGATCTTGGCGATCCCCGGTTCGAACAGCCTTATTCCGGTTGGTATTGGCAGATTACGTCGCCGCGTGGACCGTTGGTGCGCTCACGGTCGCTGTGGGACCAGGCGTTGCGACCCGGGGTTGGCCTGGTTGGTCTGGGGGGCAGGGTGACGCCCACCCAGCTTGCAGGGCCTCAACAGCCTTTGCGCATCGTCGGCCGGGATGTGGCCCTGCCCGGCGTTAAAGAGTCCCTGCACTATATGGTGACAGGCGACACGGCCGAAACCGAAGCCGAGATACGCAATTATAATACGACCCTTGCCTGGTCGCTCGGCGTGCTTGGGCTGGGACTTGTGATTGCGGTTTTCATCCAGGTGCGGTTTGGTCTGTTGCCCCTGCGTACCATCGGCCAGTCGCTTTATTCCATTCGCAGTGGCAAAACGAC
>JABJES010000157.1 GCA_018663165.1 Rhodospirillaceae bacterium | reverse complement strand
GATCGAGAATATCGTTCACCAGGGTCATAAGATGCTGGGATGAATCGAGGATGCCCTTGCAGTATTCAAGCTGGCGGTCGGTCAGCGCGCCAAAATACTGGTTCCCCAGGATATCGGCAAAACCGATAACCGTATTAAGCGGTGTGCGCAGCTCATAAGACACATTGGCGATAAATTCAGATTTCAGCCGGGCGGTGGCTTCCATCGCCTCGGCCCGTTCGCGCAAGGCCTCCACGACCCGATAGCGGTCGGTAATATCGTGATAGGTGAGAAGAACATTACCATCGGGCAGGGGCACCGTAGCGTATTCGAGAATAATCTCGTCGCCGCGCAGGAAATGACCGCTTGAGCCCTCGGGGTTCGTCACGTTGCCCACCATCCAGGCGCGGATTTTCTTCCAGGCGGCTTCGTTGGGGGAAAATCTTCGCGTTAATTCGACGATTTCATTGATATGCGGTTCGTTGCCGAGCATTTCCTCGGGAAGATCCCATATTCGCGCATAAGCGGGATTGTTCAGCTTCAACCGGCCATCATTGCCGAACACCGCAATGCCTTCATAAAGATTATTGAGGGTTTCACGCTGGACATCGATCAAGGTGTTGTAAGACCGCTCAAGGGCCAGACGATCAGTCACGTCCTCAAAAGTAAAAATCAGCCCGCCAAAGGGATGGGGCGAGACAAGGGAGCGCAAGGCCACCCCGTCAGGCAAGTGGAGCATTTCTTCCCGTGGCTCGATCAGCGAGGTAAAGAGACCCGCCTGACTTTGGCGAAAAGCACGAAAATCAGCATATTCCGGCAGCTTCCGCTTCTCATAAAGCACTTCCAGAATTTCACCGATATCCGGCTCGCTCATTAACCAGTCTGAGTCAAGCCGCCACAGACGGGCATAAGCAGTATTGGCAAATTTCAGCCGCTTGTCGGCGCCGAAGATAGCGATGGCAATGTTGATATTTTCCAACACGCCGGCATGGGCGGCGATGTGACGCTCCAGCTCCTTGTGGACGTCTTCAATTTCACTAAAGTCCCGGGCATAGCCGGCCACACCACCCAGCGCGCCCAGGGGCACTTCACTGAATTCGAGGAAACGGCGCGCGCCGTCAATAACCATGTGGTGACTTTCCGACTGAGCAAGGCGGGTCAACTTCGCCCGCTCGGCCAGGGATCGTCCGCCGCCACCGATCAAGCCCGAGGCAATTTCCCTTTTTTCAGCCAAGGCAGTATCGGGATCGGCCTCTACGGCAGCGCCATAGGCGGCATTACAATAGCCAAGCTCAAGATCATTGTCCCGCCACCAGACCGGAAGTGGAAGGATATCGATAAGCCAGCGCAGACGATCCCGCTCGTCGATTAGTGCATTAAACAAATGGTCCCATTCGCCCATTTGAGCACTCTCGCGGCTGATGTCCCTGAACCAGATACAGTCCACAGGCGCGGCTTGGGGGCCTGCGGCGCACCCAATGAGGCGTAGAGCGAGCCCTTGGCGGGTCGCCAATCCAAGTCCTTCGTTTGAAAGATCAAAGGCCTGCCCCGAACGCCTTAATTCCTCGACACCCTCGGCAAAACGTTCTCCGTCCAGGTCTTCGAAACAGGCGATGAGTGCGGCCATGTCCGCCGATCGGTCAAGCCCAAGAAGGCGGGCCAGGGCCTCAGAAACAACCGGCCTTTCCGTTCCCTTTATGAGGATCAGACAGGGGTCGGGCGACAAATCGACAAGCGAGCGCAACATCAACGCTTCGTGACTGCTTTCAGCACCTAACCTTTCGCTTTCCTGCAGGCGACGCCACAGCCTGACCAGGGCAAAACCGCCGCTAATCAGGATCACCGGCAAGAGAAAGGCGATAAGAGTGTAAAATCCCCACAGAGGGAACCCTGCTTCCCCGGCGGCAAAAGCGGGAAAAGGCGCAAGAGTCGATGACGCCACAGTCACCCCAACCGTCACGGGCAACAACCGGCGATCAAAAATATATCTAACGCGCAAAAACAGGCGCCGCATCAACAGCCCCAATACAACCCGTGCAGCCCCATGACCGACCCGACGGGACAGACAAAAGAGGGCCACGTTCATTAAACCCGAAAGTTTAGGCGGGCCGGGGCCTTAAAGACAAGGCCAACTGAGAAAAGCCGATTAGTAGCGGTAATGATCGGGCTTGAAAGGACCGTCCTTGGAAAGACTGAGATACTTCGCCTGATCATCCGAAAGCCGGGTCAGGGTGGCACCAACCTTGCCGAGATGGAGAGACGCAACCTTTTCATCAAGCGCCTTGGGCAGGACGTAAACCTGCTTCTCGTAATTGGTGTGGTTCTTCCACAACTCGATCTGGGCCAGCACCTGATTGGTGAACGAGGCGCTCATGACAAAGCTCGGATGGCCGGTGGCGCAGCCGAGATTGACCAGACGGCCCTTGGCGAGAATGATCAGCCGTTTGCCATCGGGGAACTCAACCTCGTCGACCTGCGGTTTGACCTCGTGCCAGGCCATGTTCTGCAACGCCGCGATCTGAATCTCGGAATCGAAGTGACCGATGTTGCAGACGATGGCACGATCTTTCATTTCCCGCATGTGATCCAGCGTAATAACGTCCTTGTTGCCGGTGGCGGTAACGAAAATATCGCCCTGGCTCGCGGCCTGTTCCATGGTCACGACTTCGTATCCCTCCATCGCCGCCTGCAAGGCGCAGATGGGGTCGATCTCGGTGACCAGAACCCGCGCACCCTGGCCGCGCATGGAAACTGCACAGCCCTTGCCGACATCGCCGAAGCCGCAGACAACGGCAACCTTGCCGGCCACCATGACATCAGTGGCGCGCTTGATGCCGTCGATCAGGCTTTCGCGGCAACCGTAAAGATTATCGAATTTAGACTTGGTCACCGAATCGTTGACGTTGATACAGGGCACGGCGAGCTTGCCCGCTTTTTCCATCTCGTAGAGTCTCAGAACGCCGGTGGTGGTTTCCTCAGAAATGCCCTTCACCTCAGCCATCAGATCCATATGGTTATCGTGCATGACCTGGGTCAAATCGCCGCCATCATCGAGAATCATATTCGCGGTCCAGCCATCGGGGCCCTTGATCGTCTGATCGATACACCAGGCGGCTTCCTCTTCCGTTTCACCCTTCCAGGCAAATATCGGGAGTTCCGCTGCGGCCATGGCGGCGGCGGCCTGATCCTGAGTGGAGAAGATATTGCAGGATGACCAGCGCAATGTCGCGCCCAGAGCGACCAGGGTTTCCATCAGCACCGCAGTCTGGATTGTCATGTGAAGACAACCGGCAATCCGAGCGCCTTTAAGCGGCTGTTCCTTGCCGTATTCCTCGCGCAAGGCCATAAGGCCCGGCATTTCGGTTTCGGCAATGGTGATCTCCTTGCGTCCCCACTCGGCAAGAGAAAGATCGGCAATCTTGTAATCGTCAAACTGGCTCATGGGTCTCTCCTGATAATGACCTGTTCCTGCTATCCCGCTTTTCTGCTTGGCCGTATAGCAATCGAAAGCGCCTCCGGGCAAGCTTTATCGCCTAAGAACCATTAACAATTTGGAACTTTGTAAGAATGGTTCAATTTAATTTTTCAGGCCAGGGCGCTGAAATCGTCAAGCAAAGTGGTGATTCGACCGGGATCGGTTTGTTCCATAACCGCGCTCGCAAGACGCCGTGCGGCGTCCATATCAATGGTCCGGATCCGCTGCTTGATCCTGAGCAGGCTCGCTGGAGACATGGAAAGCTCATGAATACCCAATCCCAGCAAAAGCGCGACATAGCGGGGGTCCCCGGCTATTTCGCCGCAAACGCTGACCGGAATTCCTCTGCGCCCGGCAGCAGCAGCGGTGAACTGGATCAGGCGCAAGACAGACGGATGCAAGGGATTATAGAGATGAGCCACCTGTTCATCGCCGCGATCAATCGCCAGAGTGTACATGGTCAGATCATTCGTCCCGATGGCGAAAAAATCGCACAAATCGGCCAGGGCATCGGCAGACAATGCCGCGCCGGGGGTTTCGATCATGATGCCAAGCGGCGGCAGAGGATCGGCGATCTCCACCTTGCGGCGCTTCAGGCGCTGGGCAACGCCCTTGACGATACGGCGCACCTGGCGAATTTCGGAAACCCCGGAAACCATCGGCACCAGAATACGGATCGGGCCATGAGCACCAGCGCGCAAAGCGGCAGCGACCTGGGCGGCGAGCAGTTCGGGAATTTTCAGGGAAAGACGGATCGCCCGCAAGCCAAGCGCCGGATTGGCGCTGGGCAGCAAATGCTCGCCAAGCGTCGAGACCAGCTTTTCGCCGCCGATATCAAGCGTGCGCACGGTTACCGGGCGGCCCTTCATGGCTTTCAGAAGATCGCGGTAAACCTTGTACTGCTCTTCTTCGCCGGGAAGATCATCGCGGTTCATATAAAGAAACTCGCTGCGCAAAAGGCCAATCCCCTCGGCCCCGCAATCGAGCACGTTCTTCTGCTCACGGGGCAGTTCGATATTGGCGTGAAGTTGAATTTCAGTGCCGTCGCGGGTACGGGCCGGAAGCTTCTTGAGCTTTGCCAGTTGCCGTTCAATCCGTTTCTGGGCCTCACGTCTTTGCTTGTATTCGTTGAGAATTCCCGGCGATGGATTAACGATCAGGGTCCCGGCATTACCGTCGACAATAATCTGATCACCGCTTTTGATGCCGGAAATCAACCCCGGCACCCCCAGCACAGCGGGAATAACCATTGAGCGCGCCATGATGGCGATATGGCTTTCCGGCCCGCCGAGCGCGGTGGCAAAGCCCGACACCCTGTCCGGGTCGAGCAACGCCGTGTCCGCTGGCGAAAGTTCTTCGGCAATGACGATGCTGCCCTTGGTCAGGGTCGAAAAGGCAAGCGGTGGAGTCTTGGTCAGGCAACGCACCAAACGCACCCCGACCTCGCGGATATCTTCCATCCGGGCGGCCAGATAGGCATCGTCCATGGCCGCAAAGCCTTTTGAAATTTCGGCGATTTCCGCCTGCACTGCAGCCTCGGCGTTAATCCTGTCCTTGGCGATCCGCGCCTCCACCCCGCGCACCAGACGCGAGCCGCGCAACATGTGCAAATGGGCATCGAGAAGATAGCCCAGCTCTTCAAATGTCGCGGCTGGCAGGGTGCTCGCCTTCGTCTTGAGGCTTTGCAACTGGCGGGTCGCCTGGTTCACCGCCGCTTCGAAACGGCCGATCTCTTTATCGATTAACTTTACCGGGATGGCGTATTCGGTAACTTCGACGATGCCGCTTTCGCGGACATAGGCTGGCCCGATAGCGATACCCGGCGAGACGCCCAGCCCCTCAAATAGACGTTCGGTTTTTTGCTTTTTCAAAGCACGGGCTTTTTTCACCGCCGATAGCGGGTCTTTTTGAGGTCCCTTTGCGCCCGGCGCCTTACTCTTCATCAAATTTTCTGGTGATAAGGTCCTCGATCGCCTCCAGGGCGGCCTCGGCCTCGGGCCCCGACGCTCCAACCTCAATTGTGCATCCCGGAGCAGCAGCCAGCATCATCAGACCCATAATCGAGATGCCGGAAACCTCCGTGCCATCTTTGGAAACGGTGATATCAGCATCAAAGCCACCCGTCGCCTTGACGAATTTGGCCGCCGCACGGGCATGCAGACCAAGGCGATTAGTAATGGTTAAAGTACGGCGATGAATGGGATCGCCCTTGGCAAAGTCGTCTCCGGAACGAAATTCTGTCACGTCTTTTCTTCCCCCAGCAGACCAGATGCAACATTGATGTATTTGCGCCCCGCTTCCTGGGCACTGATAACGGCGGTGGCCATATCTTCTTCGCCACGCACACTGGCCAGCTTGATCAGCATCGGCAGATTAACTCCGGCGATCACCTCCACATTGGCGCTATCCATGATCGAGATCGCCAGATTAGATGGCGTCCCCCCGAACATATCGGTGAGCAGGACAACGCCGCTGCCATCATCGACCTTGGTAACGTTTTCCAGGATATCCTTGCGCCGCTGTTCCATATCGTCATCGGGCCCGATACAAACCGCCCGCACATTGGGCTGCGGGCCGACCACATGCTCAAGGGCAGCGACAAATTCCGCCGCCAGCCTGCCATGAGTCACAAGAACCATTCCGATCATCTAAAATCCCCTAACGATGTCTTTTTCCACGACATGTTCCCAAACCGATTGCCCACCAGCATCAATTACCCCCCCGGCTCACAATCTCGATGGAGGAGACTGACGCGTTGTTCCTGTTCGCGCAACCATGAAGCCAGTTTTTCGGCCACAAATACCGATCTGTGCCGACCGCCGGTACAGCCAATGGCAATAGTCAGATAACTCTTTCCCTCGCGCTCAAAGCGCGGCAAAAGAGGCAGCAAAAGCCCCGTCAAACCGTCGAAAAAAGCGGCGAATCCTGTATCTGACGTAACAAAATCAGCCACTTGCCGATCACGGCCCGTCTTTTCCCGCAACGCAACCTCATAATGGGGATTTTTGAGAAACCGGACGTCGAAGACCAGATCGGCCTCTCTGGGCAGACCCTTTGAAAAGGCAAAGGAAAGAACGGTAACCGCCACGCCGGGATGGGAGTCGAGTCTGAAATGACGGGCCAGTTGATGTTGAAATTCACCAAGGGTGAAAAGGGACGTATCCATGACCACATCGGCACATTCGCCAAGCCGGGCCAATAAGCGGCGCTCAAGATAAATCCCGTCAGCCAGCGGCCGATCGGCAGCGAGGGGATGACGACGCCTGGTCTCGGTAAAACGGCGAACCAGAACATCGTCGTCACAGTCGAGGAATAACAGCTGCACCTCGACTCCGAGACTGGATTTAAGACCCGCAATCTCTTCAAGCACCCGATCAGCCTCAAAATCGCGGGTACGGATATCAATGCCGATGGCCAGAGGCCGGGGGAGCAGACTGTCCTGGCGCACATAAGCAGACAAAAGCGAAATCGGGAGATTATCCACCGCCTCATAGCCTAAATCTTCAAACCCCTTCAACGCCGAACTGTGGCCCGCCCCCGACAAGCCGGTGACCAGAACAATCCGTTCCCCGGCAAGTGGCGTTGAAATATCGCGAGATCCAGCCATGTCGGATGTGCCCATTATTTATTGATCTCCTTGGCGCGCAGGGCTTCTCTCACCGCCAGCCGCAGCTTTGCCGGGGCCGAAGCCTCAAACCCACGAAGCCGTAAGAGAGGTAGCATGACACCGAGAATATCGACTGTTTCGGGGTCGGGCAAACGCTCAGGCGGCAGATCCACCAAATCAACGACCAGCCTGAGCGGTGCCGTCTCAAGGAACGGCACGGAAACCAGACCTAATCCACGAACTTCCATTTGCCCGGCAATCGTCGACGGCGCAAAAGCGACGAGCCCGCCCTCGCGGCGTTCAATCAGAGTCTGGTCATCGGCAACAAGGCTGGCCCCCCTATCGATCAGGCGCAAGGCGAGGTCAGACTTGCCGCTGCCCGAAGGCCCACGCAATAGAACCGCCCCATTTTCCAGGGCGACGCAGGTGGCGTGAATACGTTCGCGTGCTGTCATTTTCCTTATTGCCCTTGACCTTGTTCTCACGCTGCCGGCAGGCAAATGAGGAAACGCGCGCCCTTCACCTTGCCCTTGCCGTCAAGAATGTTTTCACCCCTGAGAGTGCCGTCATGGGCGATCACGATTTGGCGTGAAATGCTGAGCCCGAGGCCCGAATGAATGCCGAATTTCTCACCCTCTGGACGCTCGGAATAAAAGCGCTCGAAAATCGCCGTCTCCGTGTCGATGGGAATTCCCGGCCCCTGGTCCTCGATCGCAATCCACAAACAAGGCGCACCGGCCTCTTTCCCGCGGCTGAGCTTGCAGTCTATTGCTCCGCCCTGTGGACTGAAGGTCAGCGCATTATCGAACAAATTGTCAAAAACGCGCACAAGCCGCGATTCAATCCCGTCGACGACAAAGGGGCCCTTACCCTCGGCAATAAAACGGATCGTTATCGCCTTCTTATTCTCCACCCCTTCTGCCCCCTCTGCTCTCTCTGTGGCCGCGACATTGCGCATATCAACAAGCGCCTTAAGCAGGGCGGCAAGTTCAACCGGGCGACGTTCGGCCCGCGAAAGTTCGGCATCAATCCGCGACGCATCAGAAATATCCGAGATCAAACGGTCGATACGCTGCACATCTTCAAGGATGATCGACAGCAATTTGCGCTGACGTTTGGGGTCTTTGATATTAACGGCGGTCTCCACGGCGCTACGCAGAGATGTTAATGGGTTTTTGATCTCATG
>JABJES010000022.1 GCA_018663165.1 Rhodospirillaceae bacterium | reverse complement strand
TGATCAAGATTGAGATGCATTTCCTGCCCGACGTCTATGTCCAGTGTGATGAATGCAAGGGCCGACGCTATAACAGGGAAACACTTGAAATAAAGTTTAAAGACAAGTCGATAGCCGATGTTTTAGATATGACGGTTGAAGAGGCTGCAGGCTTTTTCAAGGCCGTTCCGGCGGTTCGCGGCAAGATGGAAACCCTGCACCAGGTGGGGCTTGATTACATCCATGTGGGCCAGGCGGCGACCACCTTGTCAGGCGGCGAAGCACAACGGGTAAAACTGGCCAAGGAACTCTCGAAACGAGCCACCGGGCGCACCCTCTACATCCTCGACGAGCCGACCACGGGCCTCCATTACGAGGATGTGCGCAAGCTTCTCGAAGTGCTGCACCATCTGGTCGATCAGGGAAATACGGTTCTCGTGATCGAACATAATCTCGATGTCATCAAGACCGCCGACTGGGTTCTCGACCTTGGCCCCCAAGGCGGGGACAAGGGTGGTGAAATCGTTGCCCAGGGGACGCCTGAAGAGGTGGCGGCGGTGGCGAAAAGCTATACCGGGCAGTATCTATCCAAATTGCTGGAAGGCGCTTTGGCGGGTAAAAAGCGCAAGCGAGCCTGAAAGACTAGGCGTTAGTGCTTTTCAGGACCGTGCGGATTTCCCGCGCCAGAATATCCTTCGAATAGGGTTTTGGGATCAATGGCCAGTTCTTTCCGGTCTTGGCGACAGGATTGACTTCCTCGGGGCTGTAGCCGGTGGTCAGCAGAATGGCCAGATCGGGATGGGTTGAGCGCACCCTGCTCGCCAGTTCGATGCCGGAAATACCTCCAGGCATAATGATGTCGCTGAACAGCAGGTCAATATCCTTGCTATTATTTTTAAGTTCGGCCAGGGCCGTTTTGCCGTTGGAGGCCTCAATAACCTTATAGCCGAGATTTTCCAGCATGCTGACGGCGATCAGGCGCACTGTTGCGTCATCTTCGACAACAAGAACGGTCTCGCTGCCCCTGGCCGTTTTCCCGGCTTTCCGTGCTGTCTTTTTCTTCTCTTCGGCGGCGCCAGCGGCGCGGGGCAGATAGATGCGCACCACACTGCCCTCTCCGGACGTGCTTTCTATTTCGGCCCCACCCCTCGATTGGGTGGCAAAGCCGGAGACCATGCTGAGGCCGAGCCCGGCCCCCTGGCCGACATCCTTGGTGGTGAAAAAGGGATCAAAGGCGCGGCTTATGACTTCGGGCGACATCCCCACCCCTTCATCACGAATACTGAGCGTAATGTAATCCCCGGCTTTTAAGGATTTTTGCCCTGCCTCGGCCTTATCGAGAGAGACATTCGTCGCTTCCAATATGACCTTACCGCCGGTTGGCATGGAATCCCGGGCATTGGAGAAAATATTGAACAGGGCAGTATCCATCTCGCCGGGATCGACTTCCACATCCCAGAGGTCTTTGTTGATTTTCGATTTGAATTCCAGGGTTTCACCGAGAAAAACATCGAAGAGATAAATCTGTTCCCTGATCGTATCGCGCAGATTGATCCGCCGGGGCGTCAAGGGCTGTTGCGAGGTATAGGCGAGAAGCTGTGTGGTCAGTTTTTTGCCGCGCTGAATTTCCATCAGCGAGAGATCAATCATCTTCTGCTGGTTATCATCGAGGGACTGGTTCTCCGACAGCAATTCAAGAGAGCCGGACACCCCCATGAAGAGATTGTTGAACTGGTGGGCGATGCCGGAGGTGAGGCCGCGGGCGGCTTCCATCTTCTGGGCGTTCTGGAGCTGCCCTTTCAGGCGTTGAATCTCGGTGACGTCATGGGCGACGATGAGGTTACGTTCCTCACCGTCTATCTCCACCTTCTCACAGTCGATCAGGACGTCGATGACCTGGCCATTTTTGGTCTTGAGGCGGCTTTCAAAGTTTCGGGCCCGGCCGTCCTTTTCCAGAATGCCGACCAGTCGCTTGCGGTCCGCGCGGTCGACCCAGACGTCGATCTCTTGTGACGTCTTGCCGATCACGTCTTCTTTCTTGTATCCAAGGGTGGCCAGCCAGACGTCGTTGACGTCGTAATGAAGGCCATCCTTCATCCGAGTAATGGCGAACAGGCCGGGGGATCCATGAAAGACCTTGGCGAATAGCTCTTCGCTGCGCTGCAGATCGGCTTCCGTCTCCCGCAGTTCGGTGATGTCGGTAATGGTGCCGATATAGCCACGCACCCGCCCCTCCCTATCGGTTTCTGGCAGAGCCTGAACCAGCACCCAGAGAGTGCGACCGTCCTGGTGCAAAAACCTGAATTCCTGACGGAAGGGGCTGCCTTCGCCAACGGTTTTTTTCCATTTTGCGTAAACCCAGTTCCGGTCGTCGGGATAGAGAGCATCGGCCCAGCCGTCACTAAGAGCCTGCTTCTGGGAAAGTCCGGTCAGGCTTTTCCAGCGCTCGTTGATATAGACGCAAGCTCCCTCCCGGTCTGTATGAAAAATGCCCACCGGGGCCACCGTCGCCAGCAATCTGAAAAAGGCCTCCCGTTCAACCAGCGCCGCCTCGGCCTCACGACGGCTGACGATCTGGTTGACCATGTTCCACAAAAGCCAGATCGTGATAAAGCCGGTGAGGAAGAGAAGAGGAAGGATGAAACTCCCCCGGGAAACGGATTTGAGTATTCGTTCCAGCCCCCTGTTGATATGGCTGAGCTCGACATTTTGCGTCGTGGCCACTTCGAAATCGATGCTTTGCAGGGCGGCCAGTGTCGGTTGGTCGTCAATAATTATCTGGGCGTCGATCTCTTCGGCATTGTCGCCGCCTGCCACCAGTTTTTGGGCAAGTTCAAGTTTACGCCAATACTCATCAATGCCGGCCTCAAGAGTGTCGAGAGCGATAATAATGCGCGTCACCGCATCAGGGGAAAAGCGGTGAAAATCCCCATTTCGGTAAATACTTTCAAAATGCCGTCGCAGATCTTTGATCGACTCCTTGACTGTGGCGAACTTGCGTTCCGCCTGAATTGTCAGCTCAGGGTCTTGGCGGAGGATGTAATTCTTGAAATTATGGATAAACCCGCCGTAACCGAATTCACTTTTCAGACGGGTCAGGCGGGAATCGATGGCAATTGAATGGCGGGCATAACCGACCCATTCATCATTCACCTTGATCGAATCACGAATGACCTGAAATTCTGTAACTCCGGCATAGATGATGGTGCCAAAAAGCAATGCGGCGACCAGCGCCGCCAGTCGTTTAAGGCGTCCAAGTCCCTTGCCCCGACGGTGAAACGCCTGGATTTTGTCCCAGAATTTCATGGTTTTGTTGTCGCTGCCTATCATTTTTCCTCACCTCCCTCAAGGCAAGTGGGTGGGATTAAACACGGAAAACGAGCATCGGCAAACTAATTTTGATTTTTATTAACTAAATAATTCCTCTCACCTGACGAATATAGCATTCTGGACAGTCCAGATCAAATGAGATTCGTTACTAATTTATTGATAATTAAAGCTAAATTAGCTTT
>JABJES010000023.1 GCA_018663165.1 Rhodospirillaceae bacterium | reverse complement strand
CGTGCCCCTGCCCGATGAGCTGGCAGGTTTTGAGAATGGCTCTCACCAAGAAGGAGACATTCTTGAATACGCCCCGGCTGGCACCGAACTTACCAGGGCCCTTGCCCGGCGCATTGCCGCCACCGGCGGGGCGGCCCTGATCATCGATTACGGCCACGGAGAAAGCGCCATCGGTGAAACCCTGCAAGCGGTCCGCGACCATAAATCCCAGGGAGTTCTTGACCACCCCGGCAAAGCCGACCTGACCACCCATGTGGATTTCGGCCTTACCAATCGTTTAATCAAACAAGAAGGCGCGAGGCCTTCCCGCCTTCTTCCCCAAGGGGCCTTTCTTGAAACCCTGGGCATTCGTCAGCGACTGGAAACCCTGGAATGCACAGCCACCCCGGAACAGAAAAAAAACCTGTCTGAAGGCGCTCAGCGCTTGATTGGAGGCGAGGGAATGGGCAACCTGTTCAAGGTTCTCGCCATTACCGCCTCGGGCGGCCCCGCACCGGCGGGGTTTAACTGATCTATTTTCTAATAAAAGACCCGCTCCCATGACCGACAATCCCTCCGTTCCCCTGATCAGCGCCGGCGTCCTCAACTTCGCAGGCGATGTAGGACATGCCTTCTTCACCCGTGAAGGCGGGGTCAGCGAAGGGCTATATACTTCGCTCAACTGCGGACCCGGCTCAGGCGACGATCCGGCCTGTGTCCAGAAAAACCGTGACCGGGCCATGAAGCGCCTCGACCTGCCCACCGACGCCCTTACAACCCCCCATCAGGTTCACGGCTCCCATGTCGAAATCGTCGAGACGGCCTGGCCCATGGGAAAAGGCCCCCAAGCCGACGCCCTGGTGACGAAAATACCCAATATAGCCCTTGGCATCCTGACCGCCGATTGCACCCCGGTTCTTTTCGCCGATTCCAGCCACAAAGTCATCGGTATTGCCCATGCTGGCTGGAAGGGGGCGCTTGCCGGGGTTCTTGAGGCAACACTGACGGCAATGGAGGACATCGGCGGAAAACGGGAAGAGACCACTTGTGTCATCGGCCCCTGTATTGCCCAGCGATCTTATGAAGTTTCGGAAGATTTCTACGCCACCTTCACCCGCGACAATCCTGCCAACTATGACCTCTTCATCCCCGCCCGGCGCGAAGGCCACCGTCATTTCGATCTTCCGGGCTATCTCTACCGCAGGCTGAACGCCATGAAACCCAAGGTTATCAGCCGTCTACCCTTTGATACCTGCGCCGATGAAGACCGCTTTTTCAGCCACCGGCGCTCGGTTCTTAAAAAGGAGGCCGACTTTGGACGCAACCTTTCGGTTATTTTTCTCGAAAAATAACGCTTAAAATCACCGTATCTCCACCCATAGGGCGTTTACAGCGCCCAAACTCCCTGTTACATTCCGCCGCGTTCAGCCTGGTTTGGGCCGGGTAATTTTTTGCATCCTCCAATAATATTTCACAAACATTACCAGCGCGGGGGAACACCCGGATGAAGATCCTTACAGGCAGCAGTAACCGCCCCTTGGCCGAAGCCATTTGCGGCTATCTCAATCTTCCGATAACTGCCGCCACTGTCCGCCGGTTTTCCGACATGGAGGTTTTCGTCGAGATTCTTGAAAATGTCCGTGGCGAGGACGTCTTCTTCATTCAGTCCACATCCTATCCAGCCAACGATCATCTAATGGAACTTCTTGTCGGCATGGATGCCTTAAAGCGCGGCTCTGCCCGCCGCATCACGGCCTTGTTGCCTTATTACGGCTATGCCCGTCAGGATAGGAAATCTGGACCCCGCACCCCGATATCGGCAAAACTGGTGGCCAATCTAATCACCATAGCCGGGGCCAACAGGGTACTCACCCTTGACCTCCACGCCGGCCAGATTCAGGGGTTCTTCGACATCCCCACCGACAACCTTTTTGCCGCTCCCGTTTTCGTCAAAGACATCGAAGAAAAGTATAAGGGCGACAAGTTAATGATCGTTTCCCCCGATGTCGGCGGCGTGGTGCGTGCACGCGCCATCGCAAAACGCCTTGACGCGGACCTCGCAATCATCGATAAGCGCCGCGAAAAGGCTGGTGTTTCCGAGGTAATGAATATCATCGGTGACGTTAGCGGCCATCGCTGCATCCTGATCGACGACATCGTCGATTCCGCTGGCACCTTGTGCAATGCAGCCGAGGCCCTAATGGAGGCCGGTGCGGCCAGTGTCAGCGCCTATGTCACCCATGGGGTGTTGTCCGGCGGTGCTGTGGCCCGGGTAGCCGCGTCACCGCTCGACCGACTGGTCATGACCGATAGTATCATGGCCACCGAGGCCATACAGGTGACAAAGAATATTGAGCAACTGTCGATTGCCCCGCTTCTCGGCGAGGCCATCCTCAGAATAAGTGGAGAAAAATCCGTTTCGAGCCTGTTCGACTAATCGACAGGCTCTTCCCGGGCAGCGGCACCCCTGGAGGTCGCGCCCATACTAAAAGAGCCGCAAATGTACGGCTCTAAACAGCTAGGAGAAGAATTATGGCTGATATTATTGAGATGAAAGCTGATGCGCGTGAACGGGCTGGAAAGGGGACCGCCCGTGCCCTGCGTAGAATGGGCTTCGTGCCCGCTGTCGTTTACGGTGCTAACAAAGATCCCATTCTGATCTCCATTGATGGAAAAACCCTCAATAGGGAAATTAACAAGAAAGGGTTCTTTACCCACCAATACGATATCGCGGTGGACGGCGCCAACCAACACGTCCTGCCCCGCGATGTTCAGTTCGATCCGGTTACCGATGCGCCGATCCATGTGGATTTCCTGCGCGTCACGGAAGCCACCAAGATCAAAGTGTCGATTGGGGTAGAGTTCATCAACGAAGAAGAATCCCCTGGGCTCAAACGCGGCGGCGTTATCAATATCGTGCGCCACGAAATCGAGGTTCTTTGTTCGGTCGCCAACATTCCGGAAATCTTCGTCGTTGACCTGACCGGCCTTGAAATCGGTGACAGTATCCATGTCAGCAAGCTCGGCCTTCCCGATGACGTAAAGCCGACGATTACTGATCGCGACTTCACCATCGCCACCATTGCCGCCCCGACCATCCAGGAAGAAGAAGTTCCGGAGGAAGCAGAGGGCGAAGAAGGCGAAGAAGGCGAAGAGGGCGAAGAAGGCGAAGCTGCTGCCGAGGGAAAGACCGAAGAGTCGAAGGGCAAAGAGTCCTAAGACAAGAAACCCCAGGCTAAAGGCCAGGAGGCCAGTCACGTCATGTTTCTTCTGGTCGGACTTGGAAATCCCGGTGACTCCTATGTCAGAAACCGGCACAACGTGGGATTTATGGCCGTGGACCGCATCGCTGCGGATCACGGCCTTTCCCCGTTTCGGGCCAAGTTCCAGGGGGCGCTTGCCGAGGGTGTGCTCGCCGGTAACAAGGTCCTGGCCCTCAAACCCCAGACCTATATGAACGAATCCGGTCGTTCTGTGAGCGAAGCTGCGCGTTTCTACAAGATTCCACCCGAACAGATCATCGTCATTCACGATGAGATTGACCTCGCACCCGGCAAGGTAAGGGCAAAATTAGGCGGCGGGGCGGCGGGCCATAACGGTATTAGAAGCATTGCCGCCCATCTCGATCCGGATTTCTGGCGGGTGCGGATCGGGGTTGACCATCCCGGCGGCCGGGAACAGGTGTCAAACCATGTTCTTGATGACTTTTCCAAGGCCGACATGAAATGGCTTGATCCCGTATTGGCAGCTATTTCCGACGCTCTGCCCCTCCTGCTCAAAGGAGAGAGAGACGACTTCATGACCAGAGTTGCCCTTCTCACAACGCCTGAAAAGGCCAAACCAAAGAAACCGGAGACAGACTGATGGGCTTTAATTGCGGTATCGTCGGCTTGCCCAATGTCGGCAAATCGACCCTTTTTAACGCCCTGACCTCGACCGCTGCGGCCGATGCCCAGAACTATCCATTCTGTACCATTGAGCCCAATACCGGTCGCGTCTCCGTGCCTGATGCCCGGCTGGAGAAACTGGCGACGATCGCCAAATCCGCCAAGATTCTCCCCACCCAGCTCGAATTTGTCGATATCGCCGGACTGGTGCGTGGTGCCAGCAAAGGCGAAGGGCTGGGCAACCAGTTTCTCGCCAATATCCGCGAGGTGGATGCCATCGTCCATGTGCTGCGCTGTTTTGAAGACGGCGATATCACCCATGTGGAGGGCAACGTCGATCCTCTGCGTGATATCGAAACCGTTGAAACCGAACTCATGCTGGCCGACATGGAAAGCCTGGAAAAGCGCGTCAATGCCGGCATTAAGAAGGCCAAGGGCGGCGACAAGGAGGCCAAGGCTCAACTCAACGTGATGGAGCGTGCTCTCGCCTTACTGCGCGAGGGAAAACCGGCCCGCCGCCTTGATCTGGCCAAAGACGAACAGGAGATATTCCGGCAATTGCAGTTGCTTACCGCCAAGCCGGTTCTTTATGCCTGTAATGTCGATGAAGAATCAGCGGCGCAAGGCAATGAGCTGTCGGCAAAAGTGGCTGAATTCGCGACAAATGAGGGGGCCGCCTGTGTCGTCATATCCGCCGCCATCGAGTCAGAGGTTGCCCAGCTTTCCGATCCCACTGAGCGTCAGGAATTCCTTGATTCCCTGGGCCTGACCGAAACCGGGCTTACCCGCGTCATCCGTGCTGGCTATGAGCTTCTCGGTCTGATCACCTTTTTCACCGTCGGGCCGAAAGAGACCCGTGCCTGGACAACGACCAAAGGCACCAAGGCGCCCCAGGGTGCGGGCGTCATCCACACCGATTTCGAGCGCGGCTTCATCTGTGCCGAAACCGTCGCTTACGACGATTACATTGCGTGCAACGGCGAACAAGGGGCTAAGGATACCGGCAAGATGCGCCAGGAGGGCAAGGAGTATGTACTCTCCGACGGCGACGTCCTGCACTTCCGCTTTAACGTCTAGAGGGGTAAAGGCCTAAGAGCCCTTCACGGCTTGCCGGGCAAACGCCGCGCTCGGTAATCAGGCCACTGACCAGTCGTGCCGGGGTGACATCGAAAGCGGGATTAGCGACCGGTGAACCCTCAGGCGTTACTTGCACGCGAACCACCTCGCCAGAAGCAGAGAGGCCACTGATATGGCTCACTTCCGTGCCCTCACGTTCCTCGATAGGAATTTCGGCCAGACCATCCACCATGGTCCAGTCGATGGTTGGGCCGGGAAGGGCGACGTAAAAGGGAATGCCGTTATCAAAAGCGGCAAGCGCCTTCAAATAGGTGCCGATCTTGTTACACACATCACCACTTGCCGTGGTGCGGTCTGTGCCGGTGATACAGAGATCAACCTTGCCGTGCTGCATCAAATGGCCGCCGGCATTATCGACGATCACCGTATGGGGAATGCCCTCTTCCCGTAATTCCCAGGCGGTCAGGCTGGCGCCTTGATTGCGCGGCCGGGTTTCATCAACCCAGACATGAATGGGAACCCCCGCTTTATGGGCGGCAAACACCGGGGCCAGCGCCGTCCCCCAATCCACCGCCGCCAGCCAGCCGGCATTACAATGGGTGAGAATGTTGACCGGCTTATCACCCTCCTGCACAGCGCGGATCAGAGCCAGACCGTTCTCACCGATGGCGCGATTGGCTTTAACGTCGGCTTCGCAAATCTCCCCGGCACGGAGATAAGCAGCAGCCACACGCTCGCCTTCTCCAAGCGGAGAAAGGTGTGTGCGCATATCGTCAAGAGCCCAGCGCAAATTGACCGCCGTCGGTCGGGTGGCGAGCAAGACCTCATAAGCCGTCGCCAGCCCCTGATCTGAAGCATCATCACGCAGACCCAGACAGAGACCATAGGCAGCCGTCGCCCCGATCAGCGGCGCACCACGTACCAGCATCTCGGAAATGGCATGAGCTGCGTCTTGCAGATTTTTCAGGGAACAGGTGACAAAACGATGGGGAAGCTGCGTCTGGTCGATAATCCCGACACTCTCGCCATTTTCTTCCAGCCAAATGGTGCGGGTGGGTTTGCCTTCGACCTTCATGAAATTACCCCCAGCCGTTCCCTAGACCTTGCCCAGCACGCGCCCGGCAATCGCCTCATAGCGCTTCATCACTTGTGGGTCACGGATTTCTTCAGCCGTAATAAGAGCGTATTCCAGCGCCGTCTGGCAGCCCTCGGTGCAGGGGCCTTCGTGCCCCTTCAACAAGGGCACAACCTCACGCACCAGTTGGCGCGCCAGACCAGCATTTTCGTACAAGGTCTTGACCACAGTTTCGACGGTGACGTGATCGTGATCCGGGTGCCAGCAATCGAAATCAGTGACCATGGCGACGGTGGCATAACAGAGCTCAGCTTCACGCGCCAACTTGGCCTCGGGCATGTTGGTCATGCCG
>JABJES010000280.1 GCA_018663165.1 Rhodospirillaceae bacterium | reverse complement strand
GGGGTGGCGTTGCTTGATGAAGTGGGGATTGATTGTCTGAAAGCGCGGCTTCTTCCCATGGCCAGTCTGGTGACGCCGAATATTCCCGAGGCCGAACGTTTGAGCGGACGGAACATCGGTAACCTTGAGGATATGGGTGCGGCGGCGGCAGATATTCTTGCGACTGGCGTTGGGGCCGTGCTGATCAAGGGGGGCCATTTGCCCGGTGAGGTGGTGCGTGATTTGTTGGTCTGGCCGGGGGGCGAAAAGATTTTCGAACAGCCCCGGATCGATACGGATAATACACATGGTACCGGCTGTGCTCTGGCTTCGGCAGTCGCCACCGGCCTTGCCCAGAGGCTTGAACTTGCCGATGCGGTGGCGCGGGCGCGAGCCTATCTGCAAGGGGCGATTGCGCAAGCAAAGGGGTTTGGCGAAGGACACGGACCACTTGCCCACGGCTTTGCTATTCCTCCGTTTAAAATCTGACACTGGAAAAAAAGATGACGGAAATTGAAATTTTCTCTGCTTCTACCTGTCCCTTCGCCCAGCGCAGCCGGTTGGTGCTGATCGAAAAGGACGTGCCCTTCAGCCTTACCGAGATTGATCTTGAGAACAAGCCCGACTGGTTCCTCAAAATTTCGCCCCAGGGACGGGTGCCGGTAATCCGCCACGCAAAGGCCGTCATTTGGGAATCGGCGGTAATTAACGAATATCTCGAAGAGGTCTTTGCCGATCCGCCACTGATGCCCCAAGTGCTAGAGGACAGAGCGAGGGCGCGAATTTGGGTGACGTATGCCAACGACACTCTGGTGCCGCTTTTTTATAAATTGATGGCGGCCCGCGACGAGGCATCACAGGAAAAGGTCGGGGCGAAGATGGCCCTGGTGCTCGAATTTATAGAGAAGGAGGGTCTGGCCCAGGCCGGAGATGGGCCTTATTTTCTGGGGCGTGGGCCTACATTGACCGATTTCACCTTTTACCCCTTCTTTGAGCGCTGGCCAGCGATTGCCCATTACAGCGGATTGGAATTATCTGACACATATCCGCGCCTTGAAAAATGGCTGGCAGCGATGCAGGGCCGCGCCAGTGTCCAGGCGATTGCCAATCCCGGCGATTTCTATATCCGCCATTACGAAAGCTACGATTAAATTTTTCCGTAAGCCGTCAGGGTTAAATAGAGGCCGATAAGCAGCGCAACGATGCCAGTAATTCGCAAATTGGTGTCGCTCTTGGTCAGAGAGGCGGTCATTCCTTCGAACAGGCTGGGATAAATGATCAGCACGGCCCCCTTGATGGTGGCCAGCCAGCCGATAATTCCGACGACGATATTCAACCCGCCCGTCCAATTGTCGTGAAGGGCGAGGACGACCAGTCCCAAAAACAGGGCCAGAATGCCGCCTGTATAGCAGAGCGCCGCACTGGCAAAGAATTCCGCCGCCATTTTACGGTAGCCCTCGGGGCGGATCAGCATGGCGATGGCAATGACGATGTAAAACGCCCCCAGAATATGGGCAATGGTTTCGACCGTCGTTAGATACGGCATTGCTTTACTCCCTATCCGGTTTTGGTCTTGTTGTAGATCTCACTGCCCTCATTGCGGAATTTTTCCGACATTTCCGCCATTCCGGATTTTGCTTCGTCGCGAATCTCTCTTGTGATCTGCATCGAGCAGAATTTTGGCCCGCACATGGAACAGAAATGGGCGAGTTTGGCTCCTTCGGCGGGCAGGGTCTGGTCGTGGTACTGTTCGGCGGTGGTCGGGTCGAGAGACAGATTGAACTGGTCCCGCCAACGGAAATCAAAGCGGGCACGGGACAGGGCGTTGTCACGTAGCTGGGCACCGGGGTGGCCCTTGGCGAGATCGGCGGCATGGGCGGCGAGCTTGTAGGTGATCACACCTTCCTTGACGTCGTCCCGGTCGGGCAGGCCCAGATGCTCTTTCGGCGTCACATAGCAAAGCATGGCGGTGCCGTACCAGCCGATCATGGCCGCACCAATGGCGCTGGTGATATGGTCGTAGCCCGGCGCGATATCTGTGGTCAGGGGGCCGAGAGTATAGAAGGGGGCCTCGCCACAGCTTTCGAGCTGGCGATCCATGTTTTCCTTGATCTTGTGCATGGGCACATGGCCCGGTCCCTCGATCATCACCTGGACATCGTGTTTCCAGGCGATTTTTGTCAACTCGCCCAATGTATCGAGTTCGGCGAACTGGGCGGCATCGTTGGCATCGGCAATACACCCCGGACGCAGACCGTCGCCCAGCGAAAAGCTGACGTCATAGGCGCGCATGATCTCGCAAATCTCCTCAAAGTGGGTATAGAGAAAATTTTCCTGGTGATGGGCGAGGCACCATTTGGCAAGAATCGAGCCGCCTCGCGAGACGATGCCGGTTACCCGATCAGCGGTGAGCGGAATATGTGCCAGCCGTACTCCGGCGTGAAGGGTGAAGTAATCGACCCCCTGTTCTGCCTGTTCGATCAGAGTGTCGCGGAAAATCTCCCATGTCAGGTCTTCGGGTATGCCGTCGACCTTTTCCAGGGCCTGATAGATCGGCACCGTGCCGATGGGCACCGGTGAATTGCGGATGATCCATTCGCGGATATTGTGGATGTTGGTGCCGGTTGAAAGATCCATCACCGTGTCCGATCCCCAGCGGATCGCCCAGACCATTTTGTCCACTTCCTCATCGACAGACGAGGTGACGGAGGAATTGCCGATATTGGCGTTGATCTTGACCAGGAAATTGCGGCCGATAATCATCGGCTCGCTTTCGGGGTGGTTGATATTGGCTGGAATGATCGCCCGACCTTCGGCCACTTCTTTGCGAACAAATTCCGCAGTCATCATATCGGGAAGATTAGCACCAAAGGGCTCTCCGTCCCGCACGCCACCAGCAGTGCGGCGACCCTCGTTTTCGCGCAGGGCAATATATTCCATTTCCGGGGTAATAATTCCGGCCCTGGCATAGGCCAGTTGGGTGGTCGCTTTGCCATCCTTGGCGCGCAGAGGCCGGTGATTTTGGTGGGGGAACAGGGGCACGGTCTCGTTATCGGCTGGATTACCGTTATCTACGGCGTGCACCGGGCGGCCGTCATAAGCTTGGGTATCGCCTCTCTCTTCAATCCAGGCCTGACGCAGGCGGCGCAGACCTTTCGTGATATCGATGGGGGCGTTTTCTTCTGTGTAGGGTCCCGAGCAGTCATAGACGATTAACGGTTCTTCACCGCTTGAGGCATGAAGGGGAATCTCCCGCATCGCTACTTTGATCGACGGGTTTGTCTCGTTTGTAACATATTTCTTTTTTGAACCGGGCAGAGGGCCGGTTTCGACGCCCGGCGCCGCACCGTCTTGAGGGGGGGCTTGAGGGGGAGTAAGTGTGCCGCCTTCGGGCATGGAGACCTCCGTCACAAAATTGTGTCATCAGGAGATCCGGTGTTCCAACGATTGATGGAGGGAGATCAAATAAATCGTGATCGCCCGGTTCCATTTCCTACGCCGGTATAAGCCGGATCAGGTTCAAAGGGTTGCCGCTTCACCTGTTTTATCTACAGGAAACAGGCGGCGTCTCAGCTTCTTTCTTTAAAGAGCACCCCCAGGAATACCGCCTATGCTGTTACAAGCAGCGTTGCCGGTCAACCCTATATTAAACAAATAAAATTAGTAATATAATATTATATAACAAGAAATTAATGAAAAAATAGTTGCGCAAGGGCGATGAATGACCTATCCATGCGGCCCTGCCTGGATAGACGCTTCCATTTTATATGGTGTTTCTTCCCGGTTTTGCATTCTTTCTATCGTTACCGGGAGGGGACATGGTAATCTTATCCATTGACGGTTTTGGGGAGGACCGTCCTTTCCCAATTACATTAAACACATGAGTCGATTAAACACATGAGTCTGCGGTAAAGGCATGTTTCTTGTTGATCCATCCTGGTTGATTCTGGCTGCCCTGCTTTTCGTAGTTGGCGCCATTGCCATGTACACATGGGAAAAGGTGCCCATGGAATATGTCTCAATCGGCATTCTTGCCTTGTTGATGGCCTTTTTCTATTTTTTCCCTGTTCTTGGTGCGGATAATGAGAATCTCCTGCAGCCGACGACGATTCTCGCCGGCTTTGCCAATCCGGCCTTGATCGCAGTGATGTCGCTTCTGGTGGTTGGTCAGGGGATGGTCAACACCAGGGCGCTCGACCAGATGGCGCAATCCGTCTTCCAGAGTGGCGCCATACATCCGGTCGTAGCTATGGTGCTGTCCCTGGTCTTTGTTCTGGCGATTAGCGCCTTTCTCAACAACACCCCCGTGGTGGTGATTTTCATTCCGATCATGCAGGCCCTGGCGGCGAAGCTGAACCGTTCGCCCAGCATGGTGATGATGCCCTTGTCCTTTGCCGCGATGCTTGGCGGTATGACAACGCTGATCGGATCGAGCACCAACCTTCTGGTTTCCAGCTCCCTGATTGAAATGAATCAGCGCCCGTTCAGTTTCTTTGAGTTTACGGTGCCGGGCTTGGTGTTAGCGGTTATTGGCCTGGCCTATGTTATTTTTATAGCCCCCCGGTTGTTAACTGATCGGGCGACGCTGACCAAAACCCTGATCAGCGAAAGCGGCAAGCAGTTCATCGCCCAGATTACTGTTCTTGAGGATTCAAAACTTGTTGGGGAAGAGGCCAAGGCCGGAATCTTTCCAGGGCTGCGGGATATGACGGTGCGGATGATTCTCCGTGGCGAGCATGCCGAATTACCGCCCTTTGACGGCTTTATCCTGCGTCCCGGAGATGTCCTGATCGTTGCCGCAACCCGTAAGGCGCTAACCGATGTGTTGGCACGCGGGGCCGGGGTCCTTCATACCGAGCATCCCGGTATTGAGACAAGCGATGAGGAAGAGGCGGGCGAGGGAGACCAGATTCTCTCCGAGGTTATGGTGACGCCAGCATCCCGATTGATCGGCCAGAACCTGGAACAGATCGGTTTTCGCTACAAATTCAAGAGCATCGTTCTCGGTCTGCAACGTCGATCACGAATGATTCGCGCCAGGATGACAGAAATTCCTCTTGAGGCTGGAGACATTCTTCTTATTCAGGGGGCAACGGAGGATGTTGAATCCCTGCGTGCCCACCGAGACCTGCTGCCGATGGAATGGTCGGCTTCGGGTCTGCCGTCACCGAAAATGGCGCGCCGGGCTAATATTATCTTCTTTTCCGTCATTGCTCTTGCCGCTTTGGAAATCGTTCCAATCGTTATCGCGGCACTGCTTGGCGCGGCGGCGATGATCTATTCCGGTGTTCTCAATATTCGCCAGGCGGGACGCGCGATTGATCGCAATTTACTTCTCATGGTGGCCGCCTCTCTTGCCCTTGGCGCCACCTTGCAGGCAACGGGTGCGGCCGGTTTCCTTGCCCAGAGTGTTATCGATGTTTTCGGCTGGTCCCATCCAGCGCTTGTTCTTTCAGTCTTTTTTCTGATGGTGGCAATGCTCAGCAACGTCATCAGCAACAATGCCTGTGCGGTTCTGTTTACGCCGATTGCCGTCAATATTGCGATCGGTCTCGGGGTCGATCCGGTTATCTTCGCCGTGGCCGTTGTTTTCGGGGCTAATTGTTCATTCGCCACGCCGGTGGGGTATCAGACCAATCTTCTGGTCATGGGGCCGGGGCATTACCGTTTTACCGACTTCATTCGTGCCGGCCTGCCACTGACAATTATTCTCTGGCTCGTCTTTTCCTTCTTTGCGCCCTGGTATTATGGCCTCTAGGAAAAGTTGCCGGAATTCGGAGCTGCCCTGTTTAGATGGTTGATAAACCCTCTCTCAAACCTGGAAATCCCCGATTTTCCAGCGGCCCGTGCCGTAAGCCGCCGGGCTGGTCCCTGGATCGTTTCACCCGTGGTCTTATGGGGCGCTATCACCGCTCAAAGCCCGGCCGTGCAGCCATTGATGAGGTGATGGCTCGTCTGCGATCTCTGCTCGATATTCCCGACGATTATACGATGCTTCTTGTGCCGGGGTCCGATACCGGGGCGATGGAGACGGCAATGTGGAACCTTCTCGGGGCTCGTCCCGTGGATGTCCTCGCCTTTGACCGTTTTGGCGATGAATGGCTTCACGACGTCGAGGCCGAACTGAAAATTCCGGAAATCCATGAGTTTAAAGCCCCCTATGGGGCGTTGCCCGATCTTTCCGCAATTAATCCGGCTCATGATCTCGTCTTTGCCTGGACGGGAACGACGGCTGGCGTATGTGTTCCAAATGGAGAGTGGATCGCCAATAAGCGCGAGGGGCTGGTTATCTGCGATGCGATCTCGGCTGCCTTTTGTCTCAATCTTCCCTGGGACCGGCTCGATGCGACAAGTTTTTCCTGGCAAAAAGCTATGGGTGGAGAGGCCCAGCATGGGGTGCTGGTCCTCTCGCCTCTCGCCCTTGAAAGGCTGAAAAGTTACACTCCCCCATGGCCTATACCTAAATTAATGCGACTTAGCCCCGAGGTGCTGACAGACGGTCTGATCAATACGCCTTCGCTGTTGTGCATTGAGGATGCTCTTGTTGTGTTGGAGTGGATCGACTCGATCGGTGGGCTGGACGCCATGATTGATCGCAGCAAAGCTAATTTTACCTTGCTTGATGCCTGGGTAAATAAAAGGAGCGATGTGGCGCATTTGGCCAAAACCCCGGAAACTCGTCCTCTCAGCCCGGTTTGCCTGAAGCTGACCGGGCCGTTTTTTGATGCGCTCGGAGTCGAGGGAATATCTGCGGCGGCGGCACGGATCACGAGCCTGCTTGAGAAAGAAGGTGTCGCCTTCGATATTCAGAGCTATCGCACGGCGCCGCCGGGGCTGAGAATCTGGACCGGGGGGACCGTCGAGGCGATGGATTTAGAGAATTTGCTTCCCTGGTTTGAGTGGGCGTTGAGCGAAGTGACGACAGAAGGGGCCTGAGGGAGCCGCATATTTCCGGGGTTTTAGGCCTATTAGCGTTGCCGTGGCGGCGCAAAAAGGCTAGGAAACGGCGGGTGCTGGAAATTTTGCCCATTGGGTTCCGTTTCGCGCCACAAAAGGGCATATTACGGGCCTGTTCACAGAATAAAGAGTGCCATGAACGATCTGCCGAATAAGGGGCTTTTGCCCGCCGGTCTGTCTGATGTTCTGCCGCCAGAGGCCGCGCAGGAGGCGACTGTTGCCGAAGGACTCGTCAATTGCCTGGCCAGCCATGGGTTCGAGAGGGTAAAGCCGCCTCTTGTTGAGTTTGAGGAAAGTCTGCTTGCCGGTGCCGGTGCGGCGACGGCAGGGCAAACCTTCCGCCTGATGGACCCGGTCTCACAACATATGATGGGCATTCGTTCAGACATGACGGTCCAGGTCGCTCGCATTGCGACCACCCGGTTAGCCGATGTGCCGCGCCCTCTGCGCCTGAGTTATGGGGGGCAGATTCTCCGAGTCCGGGGCACCCAACTTCGCCCGGCGCGCCAGATCAGCCAGGTGGGTTGCGAGTTGATCGGGTCGGCGTCGATCGCCGCCGATGTTGAGGTTG
>JABJES010000040.1 GCA_018663165.1 Rhodospirillaceae bacterium | reverse complement strand
GTGAAGGGTGCGACCCTTGCATCGTGCCCCGCCGCCTTTGAAGGCTTCGAAGAACTCCCCCGTCTGGGGGTTGAAAACAGCACCGAGAATTGGCTGTCCGTTTTCGAGCAAGCCGACCGAAACCGTGTATTCCGGGCGTCCTTCGAGAAAGGCCCTGGTGCCGTCGATAGGGTCTACCACCCACAGCCGTTCGGCCTTCTCGCGGCCTTCCGATTCCGCACTTTCTTCCGAAAGCCAGCCGTAATCAGGCCGCGCCGACATCAGCATATCGCGCAACAATGCATCGACGGCGAGGTCAGCCTCGCTGACCGGCTGACCGGGGCACTTCATCCAGTTATCAAGGTTCTGACCGAAATAGCTTGCCGCCAGTTCGCCTCCGGCCCGCACTGCGTCGATTAGCAGAGCATGATCGTCAGCCATCCAGTCGCTTTTTGATGGCGTTGTCACGGCAATGCGGCCTAGAGCCCAGCGACGGTCATGCCGTCGATGCGCAGGGTTGGAGCGTTGGTGCCATGGCGGAATTCGAGATCATCGGCGGCGATAAGGTTGGAAAATATGTCGGTAAGATTAGAGGCGATGGTAATCTCGCTGACCGGATAGGCAATCTCTCCATTCTCGATCCAGAATCCTCCAGCACCCCGGCTGTAATCGCCGGTGATGATGCTGATGCTGGTGCCCATCACTTCGGTGACGTAAAGCCCGCTATCAATATCGGCGATCAATTCTGCCGGTGAAGCCCTGCCGGGTTCGAGATAAAGGTTAGACGGCCGAGGTGAGGGCGGCGCGCTGGTGCCGCGCCCGGCATGGCCGGTGGATTTCAGGTTGAGCTGGCGGGCGGTGCTGAGATCGAGAAACCAGCTTGTCAGAACGCCGTTATCGATGATCTTGCGTCGTTTAGGTGCGATCCCCTCGCCGTCGACGGGTTTGGAGCCCAGTCCGCGGCGGCGGAACGGGTCGTCGACGATGGTGATGGCGTTGGAAAAAATTTTCTTGTCCATGGAGTCTTTGAGAAAACTGGTCCCCCGGGCGATGGCACCGCCGTTAATGGCGCCGGCCAGGTGGCCGACAATACTATTTGAGACCCTGGGGTCGAAGATGATGGGCACCTTGGTTGTTGAAACCTTGCGCGGAGCCAGGCGCTTTACAGCCCTTTCCCCGGCGCTGCGCCCCAGGGCGGCGATGTCGCCCAGATCGCTGGCATAAATGGTGCTCAAATATTCGTAATCCCGTTCCATTTCCGTACCCTCTCCGGCCAGCACCTCGACGATGATTCCGTGATGGGATTTCGAATAGGCACCGGAAAAACCGTTTGAGGCGGCCATCGCCACATGGGTCATTCCCCAGTTGGCTTCGGCCCCTTCGGAATTGTTGACTCCCTTAACCGCGCGGGCGGCGTCTTCGATGGTGCGGGCGCGTTCGGTCAAAGTCTCAGGGGTCGGTTCCTGCATATCGCAGATATCTATTTCCGCCAGAGCCTTGGCCAGGTCTTTCGGGTCGGCCAGATCTTGCCGGGCGGCGAGACCGCAATAGGGGTCTTCAGGCACGTTCTCGGCCATGGCCAGTCCCCGCTCAACTAATTCGCCAAGGGCTTTGGGTGAAAAATCCGTCGAGGAAACCATCGCCTGACGTTTGCCTTTAAGGATTCTCAGGCCGATATCCGCCCCTTCGGAGCGTTCGATCTTCTCCGCCACGCCGAGGCGTTGGGATGCCGACATCGACACCCCCTTGAGCATTACGCAATCGGCGTCGTCGGCCCCGGCCTTGCGCGCCTGGGCGATAAGGTCGGTAAGCAGATTAAGGGCGTCGGTTGCGTCCGGCTGATCCGGCATGGAGAAATCCTTGGTGGTTACGGAAACGGGGCGGTCAGAAGCGTTTATACAGGCCGTATTTATGCAGACGTATTTATATAAGGCACGGGAAAGGCTTTCGCATCCCTTACTTCCAGATCGGCTTGCCGGAACCGGGCAGGCCGTATTCGGTCCATTTGCGGGTAACCTCTTCGATCACATCGTCACTCATGCGGATCGGGTGGCCCCATTCACGGTTGGTTTCGGGGGGAATTTTGGTGGTTGCATCGAGGCCGATTTTTGAGCCCAGGCCGGATTGCGGCGAGGCGAAATCGAGATAGTCGATCGGCGTGTTCTCGATCACTGTGATATCGCGGCCCGGATCCATGGTGGTGGACACTGCCCACATCACGTCTTTCCAGTCCCGGGCGTTGATCTCTGCATCGACGACGATGACGAACTTGGTATAGATGAATTGCCGCAGATAAGACCACACTGCCATCATGATGCGCTTGGCCTGGCCGGGATAGGTCTTCTTGATCGAGACC
>JABJES010000024.1 GCA_018663165.1 Rhodospirillaceae bacterium | reverse complement strand
ATCCGGGAAAAAATCCGCCCCGGTCGGCAAGGCTGGTAGCAAATCCGCTACCCGCCGGGTCGAGCCACATTTTATGAATCATATCGGTGCCGCGATTGGCGAACTGGACAGTGCGATAAAAGAGTGCAGCATGTCCGCCGATTGCGACTTTTGCCAGAACCAGTTTCTCTGCAGGGATATGACCTTGAGGGCGCGGGAATTTCTAGAGGCTCTGCCCGGTTTAATTGCCAAGCATTAGGCTTTGCCGGTATTTTAGGCGCTTTAGAAAAGCGCCATCTGGTCGCCCTTGGTCAGGGGTGGGCAAAATTGGTTGGGATCGAGTCTGATTTCGGCCCCTTCCAGGCTAAATCTGCGGCAGGCGGCGCTAAATCGCTTTGACAATAAATCGGCGATAGGGCCGCTTCCTTTCATCCTCTGGCCAAAGGTGCTGTCGTTCAATTCGCCCTCCCTGCACTGGCGGATAAGATTAAGCACCCGTCCGGCACGGTCTGGATAATTGGTCTCCAGCCACTGAGTGAACAGTGGTTCAACCTCAAGAGGCATGCGCAAAAGCGTGTAGGCGGCGCTCGATGCACCGGCCTGGGCCGCGATTTTTAGAATATTTTCCAGTTCATGGTCGTTGAGCGCCGGGATCATCGGGGCGCTAAAAACGGCGGTGGGAATGCCGGCTTCGGCCAGTTTGGCGATGGCGTCGAGGCGCCGCGCCGGCGCACTGGCCCGGGGTTCCATCCGTGAGGCGAGAGTTTTGTCCAGAGTGGTGATGCTGATCGCCACCGAGGCCAGACCGCGCTCGGCCATGGGGCCAAGAATATCGAGGTCGCGCAGGACCAAGGCCGATTTGGTGACAATCGTCACCGGGTGGGAAAAGTCTTCCAGAACCTCCAATATTTCGCGAGTGATGTTGAGCCCCCGTTCAATGGGCTGATAGGGATCAGTGTTTGAGCCGAGCGCAATAACGGCGGGTTTGTACCCAGGTCGCCGCAGCGCCGCTTCAAGCAGTGCCGGGGCGTCGGGTTTGGCGAAAAGCCGGGTCTCGAAATCAAGTCCCGGCGACAGGCCGAGATAGGCGTGGGAGGGGCGAGCATAACAATAGGTGCAGCCGTGCTCACAGCCGCGATAGGGATTGATTGAGCGATCAAAGGGCAGATCAGGCGAATTGTTGCGGGCAAGGATAGTGCGGCTCGCATCCCGGTAAATTTCGGTTTGCGGAGAGGGAAGGGCTGTTTCGGCCCGTTCCTCGTTTGCATATTCCCCCTCCGCATATTCGGCCTGCCAGCCGTCATCGAGCTTGTGACGTGTAAGGGTCTCAAAACGTCCTTCAAGATTACCCGCCACGCCGCGCCCCTTAAAGGGGCGGTCGGGCAATTGGTCATTGCCGAAAAGCTGGTCACCAAAAACGGGGTCGTCAGAAAAATGGTGGGTGGGTTCTTCCTGCATAGGTTTAAGGTTAGGGGATAAATCAGAACAAAACAAGAACAAAATATCTGGTGTTTTCCTTAAGCCCTCGGGCTGGGCTATGGTTTCGGCCATGTCCACGCCCCGGCTCACCATTGTCATTCCGACCCTCAACGCCGCCCACACCATTGGCGGCTGTCTTGCCGCCCTTTATGCCGGGGGGGACAGGCGGCTGCCTTTTGAAGTCCTTATCGTCGATGGCGGCTCAAGGGATGAAACGATTAAGGAAGCCTCTCGCTTTGGCGCGCAGGTTCTCACCGTGCCTCCAGGCCGAGGGGGCCAGCTTGCCGCCGGGGCGCAAGGGGCCAAGGGGCATTGGCTGCTTTTTCTCCACGGCGATACTTTGCTTGGCGATGATTGGGGGGCAGAGGTCATCGAATTTATATCCTCTGAGGCCAATGTCCGGCGCGCCGGTTATTTCCGTTTCGCTCTCAACGATGACGCGGCTTCGGCGCGGCGTCTGGAATCGATGGTTGGCTGGCGGTGCCGGGTCTTCGCCCTGCCTTACGGTGATCAGGGATTGCTGATCGCCAAGCCGTTTTATGATGTGCTCGGGGGATTTGCCCCCTTGTCCCTGATGGAGGATGTGGATTTTATCCGCCGTTTCAAATCCAGGGCCGGACGCCGGGCTCTAATCCCTCTCAACACCGTGGCGACAACCGATGCCATGCGCTACAGGTCCTCGACCTATCTCACCAGGTCATTGCGAAACCTCTTCTGTCTCGGCTTATATTTTGCCCGTGTGCCGCCGCGTCTTATCCAAAGGCTCTATGGATGAGCCGGTCTCGTCACCTGGTTATCTTCACCCGTCTGCCTCGTTTGGGAACGGGTAAGCGGCGTCTGGCCAGAGATATCGGCGCGCTGGCCGCTCTTGATTTCCAGCGCCGCAATCTCACCGCTCTGTTACAGCGATTAGCCCCGCCACGGTTTTCCCCGCCCTGGCGGGTCTGGCTTGCCCTCACACCTGATGGCGCGGCGAAGGGGCGGGGCCTTGATCCTGTCATTGGACGATTTCTGAATAAGGGCCGGGTTAAAATCCTGGCCCAGGGCGGCGGTGATCTCGGTGTGCGTATGGGGCGCATTTTTACGCGTCTGCCACCGGGGCCGGCAGTGATTATCGGCAGCGACATTCCGGCCATCACGACAGATATGATTAGCACCGCATTCGCCCAGTTGGGAGATCGTGATTTTGTCTTTGGCCCTGCCGGTGACGGTGGCTATTGGCTGGTTGGGGCGGCGCGTCGCCGCCCGATGGGCCGCAATCCTCGCGGCGGTCTTTTTTCAGGGGTGCGCTGGTCCACCGCCGACGCTTTGGCCGATACATTGGCCAATCTTGAAAAGTCGGAGAGTGCGGGTTTCATCGATCGGCTGGACGACATTGACGACGGGGCGGCCTATAGGCGCTGGCGGCTTGAAGCGGGTTAGCTGCCGGGTCACTTTTCCTGGAGACGCGGTATCAACTCGACAAAATTACAGGGGCGATAGCGCACGTCGAGCTGCCAGCGCAGAATATCCTCCCAGGCATCGCGGCAGGCGCCGGGCGATCCCGGCAGGGCGAAAAGATAGGTCCCCCCGGCAACGCCGCCTGTGGCCCGTGACTGGATGGTCGAGGTTTTGATTTTCTCATAACTCAGCATCCGGAAGAGTTCGCCGAAGCCGGGAATTTCCTTTTCGTACACCGCCTGAAAAGCTTCTGGTGTGACGTCACGACCGGTAACCCCGGTGCCGCCGGTGGAAATCACGACGTCGATTTCACTATCCTCGATGCAGGATTTGAGAAAATCGATGAGTTGGTCTGTTTCATCAGGAAGAATGGCCCGCCTGACGATCTTGTGGCCGGCGGCCTCGATGCTTTTTTTCAGAAGGTCGCCGGATTTATCATCAGCCGTGCTGCGGGTATCGGAAACGGTCAGAAGCGCGATGTTGACCGGCAGGAAAGCCTTGCTTTCGTCAATGCCGGGCATTTTTGGATCCGGCATTTTTAGCCAGCTTCATCCTATTGCCGTCAAGGGGCGTATAAGTCGGCCATTCACCTGCGGCGATGGCATCAAGGGAAGGGGCAGGCTGGTTGAGGCGCTGGCGATAGACCCATAGATTGGTCAGAACCTTTTCGATGAAATTGCGCGTTTCCGCCGAAGGAATGGATTCGATGAACAGCAATGGGTCGTCGTAATACTTTGTTTTGCGCTGCCATTTAGAAAGATTCCCCGGCCCGCCGTTATAGGCGACGGTAAGCAGGAACAGGTTTCCCTGAACCAGATTATTGCTCAAAAGCTGGCTGATATAGGCCTCACCCAGGGTGATGTTGAGTTCTGGATCAAACAGCTTGTCCCTATTGGCACCCTGGAATTTTTCGCCCTTGGCGAGATAGGAGGCGGTGCGCGGCATCAATTGCATCAGGCCCCGGGCGCCAGCGTGGCTCTTGGCATTGGGGACGAAGCGGGATTCCTGGCGGATGATGGCGTAAACCAGTGCTCTGTCGATGGAAAATCCGCCGGCGGGCGCCCATCCGGGGGCTGGGGAAAGAGCCCCGTCATTGGGATTGTTGTCCTTGCCCCCCCATTGGGTGCCGATGCGCATGGCGAGCCCCGGCAGATTGCCTTTCATGGCCACGGCGAGAATGGCTTTGGCGATCTCGGGTTCGACCGAGGGATAAATCTTGCGGAGTTCATTTTCCGCCGCGATATAGCGTCCGGCCTCGATCAGGGCCAGAGAGCGCTTACCTGCAGGGATGGCCTGAAAGCGTGCCAGCATTGTCGGGGTCAGGGCTGGAATAGCCCAGTTAAAGAAGGTCGGCAGGCCGAGATTGCGCCGCGCTAAAAGACCGTAAAAGGTGCGCCCGTTTAAGGCGGCGATATTGAGCCAATGGTTGACCTTTTCAGGATGGCGAGAGAGCAGATGGGCGCGGGCCGCCCAATAGGCGGCGGCAGCGACGTTCCACCCAGAGGCGGTGTCCGATACGGCCAAAGTTTCGAAATACTTGGCTGCCGTCTCAAGCCGACCCAGCCGCCAGGCCGCCAGTCCCGCCGTCCAGTAGGCGCGGGGGACTTTTTTCCCCGAACGTTCGGCGACTTTTGATGCGATCTCGAAGGCTTCCGCGTCCTTCGAGGCGGAAAAATATCCTTGAGCAATTTTTGCCAGAAGGTGATCGGCCTCAACCCGGTCCATGAACTTTTGCGTCGGCGAGGCGTCCATGGCTTCCTTCGCCTTGGTCGGAGATCCCCGGCGAACGTAACGGCGAACGGTCGATTTGATCTTGTTGACCTGCTGTTTCTGATTCTTGGTCAGTTTTTTGCGCGAGACATAGGGAAGTTCAACCTGGGAGCCGGGGTCGGTGCCGCCGCCGGTGAGATAGACGGTTTTAGCAGGCCGCATCGGGGCTTTGGCCTTGGCCGGTTTGCGCCGCATGGCCAGGCTATAAATACGTTTGGCCTGGGGATGGTCGACATAGAATTTCAGCCAGTCGCGCAATTCGGTGTATTTCGAGCGGTATTTGGTTGGGTGGAGATAGCGTTGGGCCTGAACATGTCCGAGCAAAATGGGGTCGTTGAGTTTTTTAATTTCCCGGTCGGCCGCCGACCATTTGCCGTCTTTCTGAAAGAGAAAGATTTTACGGTAGGTTATAATGTCATCTTCACTGAGCTGTCGGGGTAGCGTGCCGATCTTTTCTTCGCCCGGTTTGTTCAGGCTCTCGGTTATGCCTGGAATTGTCGATTCCAGCACCGCCACTTCGGTGTCTTTCGAGAAGGATGTATTTGTGCCCGTATTTACGCCTGCCGCGACCAGATGTGTCCGGTTGGCTGTGATGGTCTCAGGCAGGGCGGCATCGGGGGCCGGGAAAAGTTTGGCTTCGCCAGCCTGGCTTGCGGGAACCGGAACGGCACCGGCAATTGAGAGGGCCAGGGGAATCCCCAAGCATAAAACAAGCGCCCGCAGAAAAAATGGACGCTCCCGCTTTTCCGTTTTCAGGTTGAATGACATCAACAGATTATTAGGCGATTCCTGACCCTCAAACAAGCCCGAATCTACAAGATGTGGTAAGAGTTATCCACAGGATGTGGATAATGTTGTGTTTTGGTGGGGTTCCAACCGGTTATGAGAAAGACTTCAAACGGGCTTTTATTTCGAGAAGATCAATCCAGGCCTCTCGTTTATGGGCTGGCGAGCCCAGCAGATAGTCGGGATGGAAAATGGCTCTTCCCTGAACCGGGCTAGGCAGGCCGGGGCTTGCATAGTCGAACCAGTTGCCGCGCATACGCATGATCCCCTCAGAGCGACCGAGCAGAGTTTTGGCTGAAATACCGCCGACCATGACCAGAATATCGGGCTCGATCAGCTCGATCTGGCGTTCGATGAAGGGCAGGCAGATGGCGATCTCGGTCGGGGTTGGGGTGCGGTTGCCCGGCGGCCGCCAAGGCAGGATGTTGGTGATATAGGCGCTTTTCCGGTCAAGGCCGATGGCCGCCATCATATTGTCGAAAAGCTGGCCGCTGGCGCCAACGAAGGGGCGCCCCATACGGTCCTCATCGGCGCCCGGCGCTTCGCCGACGAACATAATCCGGGCTTGCTCATTGCCCTCGCCGAAAACCAGATTGGTGGCGGTTGTTTTCAGGCCGCAGCCTTCAAAATTCTCTAAAATTGTGCGCAAAGCCTCCAGGGACGGGGCGTTATGGGCTGCTGCCCTTGCATCATGCAGGGCGCTTTCCTGTCCCTCAACGCGGCGTCGCTTGACCTCGGTCGGGGCGGGTTTGAAAATTGCGGCGGTTTCATTCATGCCGGAGGGGGGGATGGACGGTGAGACGGGCGGTGAGACGGGCGGTGAGGGAGTAGCAGAAGGCTCTTCCGTCACCCCGCTCTGGTCTTTCCCGGACCTCTCGTGATAATGGTTTACGGGATCGACCGAGATGGCTTCATCGACGCCAGCCTCAAGCTGCCAGCGCAGAAGTGTTTCGGAATGCAGCCCTTTTTCCATGAGAGGGAACCTAACACAGGAAAGCGGTATTTCCGACAGGCATTGATGCCGCAATAAAATGTCGGAACAACATCTGAGGAGCCCTGATGCAACGCGACGTTATGGAATACGATGTAGTTATTGTCGGCGGTGGCCCCGCCGGACTTGGCGCTGCCATCCGTTTAAAGCAACTGGCCGTCGAACAGGCCCACGAGGTGTCGGTCTGTATCGTCGAGAAGGGTTCAGAAGTGGGGGCGCATATTCTTTCAGGCGCGGTTCTTGAACCTCGTGCCCTGAACGAGCTTTTCCCTGATTGGAAGGAGCGCGGTGCGCCGCTTAATACAGAGGCTGGAGAGGACCAATTTCTGTTTTTGACCGGTAAAAAGGCTCTTCGTCTGCCGACCCCGCCGCAGATGAATAATCACGGCAATTACATCATTTCCCTTGGCAATCTCTGCCGCTGGCTGGCCGCCCAGGCCGAGGCCATGGGGGTCGAGATTTATCCCGGCTTTGCCGCAGCAGAAGTGCTTTATCATGGCGACGGATCGGTGCGCGGCATCGCCACCGGTGATATGGGTATCGGCGAAGACGGCAAGCCCACCGCCAATCATCAGCCCGGTGTCGAGCTGGTGGCCAAACAGACTCTGTTTGCTGAGGGCTGCCGGGGGTCTCTGAGCAAGACCCTGATGGAGAAGTTCGATCTCCGCAAAGGGGTTGAGCCCCAGACCTACGGCATCGGTATCAAGGAATTGTGGGAGGTCGCACCGGAGAACCATGCCCCTGGACGGATCGTCCACACCGTCGGCTGGCCGCTTGATACCCGTACCTATGGCGGCTCTTTTCTTTATCATCTGGAGGACAATCAGGTGGCGGTCGGTTTCGTTGTCGGGCTCGATTACGAGAACCCTTATCTCAGTCCCTTTGACGAGTTTCAGCGCTTTAAATTGCATCCCTCAATTCGCCCCACCTTTGAAGGTGGTCGGCGGATCGCCTATGGCGCCAGGGCGCTTAGTGAAGGTGGTTTTCAGTCGATCCCGAAACTGACCTTTCCTGGCGGTTTGCTCATCGGTGACAGCGCCGGTTTTCTCAACGTGCCCAAGATCAAGGGCAGCCACACAGGTATGAAGTCCGGCATGGTTGCGGCCGAGGCTGTTTTCGAGGCCATGTCCTCGGGGCGTCTTGATGGTGAGACGGGGGTCGAGGTTGAGGAATATGCTGAAGCTATGCGCAAGAGCTGGGTATGGAAGGAATTGAAGCGGCAACGTAATATCCGCCCCGCTTTCCGCTGGGGTCTGTGGGCCGGGGTGCTTTATTCGGCTCTTGAGACCTATATTTTTCGCGGTCTTGCGCCCTGGACTCTGGGTCATCACGCCGATAATAAAAGCCTGAAACTGGCTGCCGAATGCACCAAAATCGACTATCCGGTGCCAGACGGAAAAATCACTTTCGACAAGCTGTCTTCGGTCTTTCTGTCGAGCACCAACCACGAAGAAAACCAGCCCGCCCATCTGACCTTGAAAGATCAGACGGTGCCTATTGAGGTTAATCTCAAGCTCTATGATGCGCCCGAACAGCGCTATTGTCCGGCGGGTGTCTATGAAATTCTAGGGCAGGAGGAAGGTAATCCGCACTTGCAGATCAACGCCCAGAACTGCGTCCATTGTAAGACCTGCGATATCAAGGACCCGACCCAGAACATCAACTGGGTGGTGCCTGAAGGTGGGGGCGGTCCGAATTATCCGAATATGTAGTCTTGTTGCCGCGCAGCCATCGCTCAGGGGATGGCGGTGGCCATGGAATATGATTAGGATGCAAAGGCTTAAGGTCTGTCTTTATCAGGCTTTAACCGGGGGCTTTACCGCCCCTCTTTCGTTTTGACCTTTACGGTGGCCCTCTTAATGGTTCTGCGTGGCGTAAAAATTATTATTCTGGCGGCTTTTCTCACCGCTGGCTGTCAGCCCAAAGCGCCGCCCGAAGTGACGGCGTCGCCGCCACCCGCTATGGCCGAGGCGGGCGATGAAATATTTGGCAATGGCAAATCCAGCTCCGGTCTGGGCAATTATCTGGCCAGCATTTATGCCGAGCGTCACGGGTCGCCGAGCAATGCGGGCGACTTTCTCTTAGCCGCCCTTAAGAGCGATCCGGAAAATATCGATCTTCTTAATCGGGCCTATCTTCTTATGATTGAGGAAGGTCGCGAGGATGAGGCGATCATGCTCGCCAAGCGTATCCTTCGTCAGAATCCGCAAGCGACGTTGCCGATCCTTACCCTGATGATCCGGGACGTGAAGGAAGGTGGGTTCAGGGCGGCTGAAAATCGTCTCGCCGCGATCCCCGATAAGGGTTTTAACAAGTTTCTCAAACTTCTCATGCTGTCCTGGGTTCTGGTTGGTGAGGAGCGCATTGACGAGGCCATCACGACCCTTGAGCCTTTGAGTGAAAGCAGTGGATTTTCCGTCCTGCGTGACCTCCATACCGGCCTGATCTATGACGTTTCCGGGCGGCTTATGGAAGCCGAGGCAGGCTATGACAAGGCTCTGGAAAGTGGCAACCCGATGTCTTTCCGTCTGGTCGAGCTGTTTGGCTCCTTTTATGAGCGCTTCGGTCGGGTGGATAGGGCGAAAGAGCTTTATGACGGGTACCTCAGGCAAAACCCCGATCTTATACTGATCGGCCCGACGATGATGCGGTTGGAAAGAAACGAGCCGCCAGAGATTATCATTGGCACGGTATTGGAGGGCATGTCCGAAGCCCTGTTTAATATTTCAAGCGCCCTGCATCAGGAAGGCGCGACCCGTATGGGGCTGATCTACACGCGCATGGCGTTGGCCCTGCGACCCGATTTTCCTATCGCGCTGGCCTTGATTGCCGAGATTTTTGATATGCAGGGGCGTAGCGAGGAGGCGATCGAGATTTATGAGGCCATTCCCGCCGACTCACCCTATCGTGGCCTGGTTGATTTGAGGATTGCCCTCAACTTGGAGGCCCTCGGGCGCACAGACGAGGCAATTGCGCGGCTGGAGCAACTGGCGAAAGACAATTCCGAACGCTTCGATGTTTTGATCAGTCTTGGCGATATCTGGCGCGGCAAAGAAGATTTCATAAAAGCGGTAAAGGCCTATGACCGGGCGATTGAGCGCATCGGTAAGCTGGAAAAACAGCATTGGGCCCTGCTTTACGCCCGTGGCATCGCGTTAGAGCGTTCCGGCGAATGGCCGCAGGCCGAAACCGACTTTCTTCGCGCTCTGGAGCTCAGCGCCGATCAGCCCTATGTGCTAAATTATCTCGGCTATTCCTGGGTCGATAAGGGGATCAATCTCGATAAGGCGAAGAAGATGATCTGGCGGGCCGTCGAGCTTCGGCCAACCGATGGCTATATTATCGATTCTCAGGGCTGGGTGCTGTACCGGCTTGGTGATTACGCCGGTGCGGTTAAAAGCCTCGAAAAGGCGATTGAGTTCAAGCCCCAGGATCCGACCATTAATGACCATCTTGGTGATGCCTATTGGCGGATTGGGCGCATGTTTGAGGCCCGTTTCCAATGGAAACGCGCTCTCGCTCTGGACCCTGAGCCCAAGGAGGCCGAGAAAATCAAAAACAAGATCGAGTTTGGATTGCCAGAGATCGACTCGAAATCGCCCGCCGACGGGCGGTCTTCCTGAGCGGCCGGTCGTCTGCGATGATGGCGCTCTCCGACAGCAATCAGACTGGCACTGGCGACGACGGTAACGCCGAAGCTGGTGGATTTATCCGTCTTTTTGCGCCAGCCAAGATCAACCTCTATCTCCATGTTCTCGGGCAAAGAGACGACGGCTATCACCTGCTCGATAGCCTGATGGCCTTTGCCGGAATTGGCGACGTGATTGCCGTGCGTGCGCGTGAGGGGATTACGCTTTCCATAGACGGCCCCTTTGCATCGCGGATCGATGCTGGTGGCGATAATCTCGTTTTAAAAGCGGCCAGAGCCCTGCGCTCGGCGACCGGGATAAAGTCCGGGGCGGAAATTATTCTGACAAAGAACCTGCCCGTGGCTTCGGGTATCGGCGGCGGGTCGGCTGACGGCGCGGCGGCCCTGCGGGCGCTCGCCCGGCTTTGGGGGATCAGCCTCGACAAATCGGCGATGGCCGCTCTGGCGCTTGGTCTGGGTGCGGATGTCCCCTTTTGTCTCGAGGGCCGCGCCGCTTTCGTCGGTGGCATCGGCGAAGAGATTACCACCGCCCCGACCTTGCCCGACGCCTGGGTGGTTCTGGTCAACCCTCTAACGCCCCTGTCGACCCCGGCGGTTTTTAAGGCGCGGACGGGTGAGTTTTCACCCTCTGGGCGGTTTGACGCTATTGCCGGCAATGGCGGGGAACTGGCGGCGCTTTTGACGGAAAGGCGTAACGACCTCACTCAGGCTGCCATAAGTCTGATGCCGGAAATCGGTGAAATTCTGGCTGCTTTTGAGGTTCTTCCAAACTGTCTTCTTGGCCGCATGTCGGGCAGTGGTGCGACCTGTTTTGGTCTTTTCGCCGATGAGCCATCGGCCCGAGATGCCGAGAAAACGCTAATGGCGGGCAAAAAATGGTGGGTGAAGGCGGCGGCGCTTATCGGCGATGCGCGGGACTTAGACGAGGAGGGGAAGGTCTAGGTCGGAAGAGGCGGGTTAGCCGAACAGGCCGCCCTTGCCTTCCGTTTGGCCCTCTT
>JABJES010000025.1 GCA_018663165.1 Rhodospirillaceae bacterium | reverse complement strand
TACCGCAAGGAACTTATCGACAAGCGGCGCGGCAATAGCCGCAAGGAAAGCACCGGTGGTGAGACCCGCGTCAAGCTGGACAAAAAAGAATTGCGCCGCATCAAGGCGGAAAAGCGCAAAACCCTCGCCCCGTTAAAGAATAAACTGCACAAGGCCGAAAAGCATCTCCACGAACTGGAGGCGCAAAAGAAGAGCCTTTCAGGAACCCTCGCCGACCCAACCCTGTACGATGCGACAAACGGCCAGTCGGTCGATCTGCAAAAGGAATTAGGCGAGGTGGAAAAAGCCATCGAGATTGCGGAAGCCGACTGGGAAACCCTCCACAACGAAGTGGAACGGATTGAGGCGGCTGAAACTGTCGAGGCTTGAGGTAAGGAGACTCACGGTTCCTTGCAGAGTGCCATGCCTTCGCGGATGATCGGGCCTAAATCCATCTTCATAAACGGCACAGCCAGACTGTCGCGGCGGATATCGTTTATGGGCAGGTAATTGCCACCCCCATCGGCCATGACATTATAAAGGCCGTAGGCCTTGCCCCCGCTGTGGAAAATCAGCGTGCCCGGATCAATACATTCGAGCTTGCCGCTGGCCACCGTGAACGGCCAACTATGTCCGTACTCCTTTTCCGAAATCTCGTTGCTGTCGGAACAGGCGGCGAGCGCCAAAGTCAGCACCAGAGGCAGCCCAAAGGTCAGGACGGCACCCAGAAACGGGCGGACGGAGCGGCGTTGTTGAGAATCAAGCATCAGTAATCTCCCCCTTCGGGCAATTGGAAGGCCACAGGAAAGAAGGTATCTTTCCACAATATATGGGGGAAATAAACCCCCTTCCCACTGCATATGCCTTGCGCGGGCTTTGGCGAAGCCTATAATGCCGCCCATGAGCGATGATCTATTCAGCAGTGCGGCCAAAAAAGGTGTCAAAGGCCCGAAAGGCCCCAAGCCTGCCTCCGCCACTGCCTCCCCCACTGCCAAGGAGGGCAAGGCAGGCAAAGGGGCGAAGAAAAACGACAAATACACCGCCCATGACATCGAGGTTCTCGAAGGGCTTGAGCCGGTGCGCCATCGCCCCGGCATGTATATCGGCGGCACCGACGAGCGCGCCCTGCACCATCTGGTCGCCGAGGTGCTCGACAATTCGATGGATGAAGCAGTGGCCGGCCATGCCAACCGGATCGATATGACTTTGTCCGCCGACAACACGGTGACCATCAGCGATAACGGTCGCGGTATTCCCGTCGACCCGCACCCCAAATTCAAGGACAAATCGGCGTTAGAGGTGATTCTCACCACCCTGCACGCCGGGGGCAAGTTCTCGGATAAGGTGTACCACACCGCTGGCGGCCTGCACGGGGTTGGCGTGTCGGTGGTTAATGCTCTGTCCGACGCCCTTAGTGTCGAGGTGGCCAGGGACAAGCAAGTATGGACCCAGGATTTTTGCCGAGGCAAACCGACCGGCAAGCTGAAAAAAGGCGGTAAGGCGAACCGGCGCGGCACCACCATCCGGTTTCATCCCGACCCGGAAATATTCGGTGAGGAGGCCGATTTCAGCGCTGCACGCCTGTATCGCATGGCGCGCTCAAAGGCCTATCTCTATCGCGGGGTGGAAATCCGCTGGGCCTGTGATCCCAAACTGCTCGAGGCGATAAACAAAAAGAAAAAGTCCGACGAAGAGGAAATCCCGGCCAAGGCGTCGCTCCATTTCCCCGGCGGCTTACGCGATTTTCTCGACACCACCATCGGCAAGCGGCCAACGGTAACACCAGCGCCCTTTGCCGGTACCGGCAAGCTGGCGCGGGAAGCCGGCACCATCGAATGGGCCATCACCTGGTTTGAGGATCAAGGCAACGGTTCCTTTCTCAATTCATATTGCAACACCGTGCCAACCCCGGACGGCGGCACCCACGAGGCCGGATTCCGTAGCGCCCTGATCAAGGGGCTTAAAACCTATGGCGAGATGACCGGCAACAAAAAGGCGGCGAAGATTACCGGTGATGATGTGATGGACGCCGCCTGTGGCCTGATCTCGCTGTTTATCCGCGACCCCCTGTTCCAGGGCCAGACCAAGGAAAAGCTCAACATGCCGGATGCGGCGCGTTTGATCGAGGCCTCGGTCAAGGATCATTTTGACCACTGGCTGTCCGGCGACAAGGAAACCGCCACCGATCTGCTCGACTTTATCATCGAGCGCGCCGAGGAACGGGTGCGCTCGCGCCAAGCCAAGGAGATGAACCGCAAGACGGCGACCCGCAAGCTGCGTCTGCCCGGTAAACTGTCGGACTGTACCCGCAAGACCCCCGAAGACACTGAACTGTTTCTGGTTGAAGGCGATAGCGCCGGTGGATCGGCCAAGCAGGCGCGCTTTCGCGAGACCCAGGCAATTTTGCCCCTGCGCGGCAAGATTCTCAACGTCGCCAACGCCACCGCCGACAAGATGCATGCCAACCAGGAATTACGCGATCTGCAACAGGCTCTGGGCTGTGGCACCGGTGCCCAGTATGACGAAACAAAACTGCGCTATGAGCGCATCATCATCATGACCGATGCCGATGTTGACGGTGCCCATATCGCCTCGCTGCTGATGACTTATTTCTATAAGGAAATGCCGGGCCTCATCGAAGGCGGGCATCTGTATCTGGCCTTGCCGCCTCTGTACCGCATCTCTCAGGGAGACAAATCCGAATACGCCCGCGACGACGCCCACAAGCAAGAATTGATGAAAACCGTTTTCAAGGGCCGTGGCAAAATTGAAATCAGCCGCTTTAAGGGGCTCGGCGAAATGCCCGCCAAGCAACTGAAAGAAACTACCATGGACCCGGCCAAACGCACCTTGTTGCGCGTCACCGTCCCCGATTGGGCCGACGAGGAACAACGGCGCGCGGCACGCAACACTTCAAAACTAGTCGAAAGCCTGATGGGGAAAAAACCGGAATTGCGCCTCGCCTATATTCAGAAGAACGCCAAGTTCGTCGGCGAGATCGACGTTTAGGCGGAAGTGCCTTCAGCGTCCGCCTCCGGCACGCCTTTTTCGAGAAAAGCCTCGAATTCTTCAGCCGGCATTGGTTTTGCAAAATAGAACCCCTGAATTTCCCGGCACCCGTATTTCATCACAATATCGAGTTGTTCTTTCAGCTCGACTCCTTCGGCAACGCTTTTCAGGCCCAGGGTGCGGCCCATCATGATGATGGCGTAAACAAGGCTTGAATCGGCTTCGTCTTCATGCATGTTACGAATGAAGGACTGATCGATTTTTAGTTTATCGATGGGGAACTTTTTCAGATAACTGAGGGATGAATAGCCGGTACCGAAATCATCGAGTGCGATCTGAATGCCCAGCTCCTTGAGCCCGTTCAGCCGCTCAACGGCCATTGCTGTATCACCGATCATCGCGCCTTCGGTTATTTCCAGCTCAAGATTGCGGGCAGGAAGACCTGTCTCATCCAGAATATCGGCAATCCGCTCTACCAGATCTTCCTGGGCGAATTGGGCAGCAGCGATATTGACCGCCATGGCGAGATCATATCCCTTGTCGAGCCATTCCTTGTTGTGTCGACAGGAGGCCCTGAGAACCTGATAACCGATGGGAACGATGAGGCCGTTTTCCTCGGTCATCCCGATGAACCGCCCCGGCGGCACCATCCCTTCTTCGGGATGATTCCAGCGGACCAGACTTTCCATACCAGTAATCGTCCGCGAAAAGGGGTCGACCTTGGGCTGGAAAAAGGGCTCGAATTCTTCCTGACGAATGGCCCAGCGGATATCGTTTTCAAGAGTTAGCATGTCCGAAAGATTACGGTTCATATCGGCGTTGAACATGAGGGATTGAACGCCGTCCGTGTCCTTTACCCGCCGCATGGCCGTCTGGGCGTTGCGCACAAGCTCCTCGGCGTTATCGCCGTCATCGGGGAAAATGGAAATGCCGATGCTCGCCCCGAGATGGATGTATTGTTCTTCTTCGACCAAAGGTTCTTCAAGTAGCGCCAGGAGCTCTTTGGCAAAAGCATCGGCCTGGGCGGGCCCATCGATCTGGGAGAGAGAGACAACGAATTCGTCGCCACTGAACCGCGAAATAATATCGCGCTTCCCGACCCGCTTTGAAAACATATCCGCCACCTGTTTGAGAATGGCGTCACCAACCATATACCCAAGGTTTTCATTGATATGATTGAAGCGGTCGAGATCGATATAAAGGATTGCCACCCTGGTATTGGCGCTAAAGGCGTTAACCAGAACCTGAAACAAGCGGTCCATGAAAACCGTGCGCACCGGCAACCCGGTAAGGGGGTCATAATCAAAGGCTGGTGCGCTCTCACCCGGCTCAAGTTCTTTGTCCATAGCACCGGGGAGCTGATAGATACCGATATATTGAACCACCTCACCCGCCTCATCACGCCGGGCGGCAATCTTCAGGTTTTGCAGAAAGGCTTCACCGTTCTTTCGCCGATTCCATATCTGTCCCTCCCAACCCTGCTCTGTACGAAGGGTCTCCAGCATCGCCTGGTAAAACTCAGGGGAATGATGATCGGAGCGAACAATTCTCGGCGTTTGACCAATAAGTTCTTCACTCGAATAGCCAGTAATTTCACAATATGCCTGGTTGACGTACTGGATGACCGACTCGGTATCGGTAATGATGATGCCTTCCGACAAATGGTCGAAAACCGCCATCATTGAGCTAATTAATTGCTCAAATGGAATCCTGGACGCCATGCATCCTCATATTCACTCTGGTAAAAATGAGCCCTGCCCCGAGTGTGTTCCAAATTTATTAACAGGTTATAAAAAACCGACCGACGACGGCAAAAAAAGCGGACTCAGCGCACCAGCTTGCTCAGTTCCTTGAATTCGTCGCTGCCTGCCGCCTGCAACCATTCAAACAGCACCATTTCGGTTGAGACGATCTGACAGCCGTTATCGCGCATACGGGTCAGGGCCAGATCGCGGTTGCGAGCCAAGCGCGAGGACACCGCATCGGCGACAACAAAACATTTAAACCCCTGGGCGGTGAGATCAAGCGCCGTCTGCAGCACACAGACATGGGCCTCAATGCCGGTAATCACCAATTGACGCCGCCCGAGACCCCGCAGCCGGGTCATATAGGCTGGCTCTCCGGCACAGGAAAACGAGAGCTTTTCGACCACATCACCGGGCGGCGTAAGGGCAGTTAAATCCGCATTCGTCGGCCCCAGCCCCTTGGGATATTGCTCGGAAACCAACGCTGGCACATCGAGCCGCCCCGCCCCACGCATCAGGATAGAGGTGTTGGCAAGGACGCCTTGGGCGTCATCCATGGCGGTGAGCAGCTTGTCCTGAATATCAATAACGAGAAGGCAGCTTTCTAGGGCATTGAGCAGCATCGGGCGATTTTCCTCATATATAGGGTGGGTATATCCCCCAAGATTAGCTAAAAGCGAGCTTTGAGAACAACAGGGATCAGACTAAATCGGCACCAAATCAGTGCTAGAGATTGACAGCAAGGGCTAAATCCATCTAACTCTGCCCTGAAAAGCCCGGTTTACCCCCATCCCGAAAGGTTTTTTTCCATTTTCATGGGGGATAAGAGTCACAACTTGCAGCTTAATTCCCATCGTAATTACTTCAGTCAGAAACCCATTATATGACCTTTTCCGACCTGGGCCTTGGGCCCGATCTCCTGCGCGCCATCGAAGACGCAGGTTACACAGAACCCACGCCAATCCAGGCTAAAGCCATCCCCATCGCGCTTATGGGCCGTGATATTCTCGGCTGTGCCCAGACAGGCACCGGCAAGACCGCCGGTTTCACCTTGCCGATGATTGAAATCCTTGCCGCAGGCCAGGCCAAGGCCCGTATGCCGCGCTCGCTGATCATTGAGCCGACGCGCGAATTGGCCGCACAGGTTTCCGAGAGTTTCGAGACCTACGGCAAACACCACAAACTTTCCAAGGCGCTTTTAATCGGCGGCACCTCATTTACCGACCAGCAGAAAAAACTCGAACGGGGTGTTGATGTGTTGATCGCCACCCCTGGCCGCCTGATCGATCTTTTCGAGCGCGGCAAAATCCTGCTTTCCGACGTCAAGATTCTGGTTATCGACGAGGCCGACCGTATGCTCGACATGGGCTTTATCCCCGATGTCGAACGTATTGCCTCAATGCTGCCGAAAATTCGCCAGACCCTGTTTTTCTCCGCCACCATGGCCCCGGAAATCCGCCGTCTGTCCGAAAAATTCCTGATGAACCCCAAGGAAATAAGCGTCGATCCTCCGGCATCGACGGCGAGTACAGTGACTCATTCCATGGTCATGATGAACAAACGCGACAAGCCGAGCGCCCTGCGCGCCCTGATCGATACGGAAGAGATCGACCAGGCGATTATTTTTTGTAACCGCAAGCGGGATATCGGTGATCTGGTCAAAGGCCTCAAATCTACCGGCCATGCCGTCGCCGAACTCCACGGCGATATGCCCCAGCACTCACGCACCGTTACCCTGGACGCCTTTCGCAAAGGCGAGGTCAAGCTATTGGTTGCCAGCGACGTCGCGGCGCGAGGCATTGACGTCACCACCATTTCCCATGTCTTCAATTACGACGTGCCGTCGAGTGCCGAGGATTACGTCCATCGCATCGGCCGCACCGGCCGCGCCGGACGCGAAGGCCGCGCCTTTATGCTGGCAACACCCGCCGACAGTGATTACATCGCCGCCATTACAAAGTTGATCGGGGCGCAAGTCGCCACCGTCGAAATTCCCGGCATTACCACGGCCAAGAGCAGCGAGAACAGTGATGCCGCCTCTCCTTCCCGCCGGGGGGGACGAGGACGCTCAGGCCAGGGAAGATCAGATCGGGGAAGGTCTGATCGGGGGCGCAGCGATAAAACGACAAATTCATCAGACCAGACAGCCCATAAGCAAGAGAACGGACAAGAAAAATCCGCAGAAAAACCCGCAGAAAAATCCGCAGATAAATCGCCCGAAAAGCAGGAGCAAAATGCACGGCCCCAGCGGTCTCAGCAGCCCCAGCGTGAACGCAAAGAATCCAGGCCTGCCGATCAAGGCAAAAAGCCTGCTCAAGGCCCAATTGTCGGGTTAGGCGACCATGTTCCCGCCTTTCTTCAGCAACCCGGCGAAAAAAACAAAGAATAAATAAAGCGG
>JABJES010000026.1 GCA_018663165.1 Rhodospirillaceae bacterium | reverse complement strand
GGTTTCGACAATCCGGCCGAGATAGAGAACGGCCACCCTATGGGCAATTGTTTCAACGACGGCGAGATCATGGCTGATAAAAAGAATGGCCAGCCCCATTTCATCGCGTAAATCCATCAACAGGTTGAGAATCTGGCTCTGAATGGAAACGTCGAGGGCTGACAAGGGTTCATCGGCGATCAGCAGATCCGGACCAGCGGCAAGGGCACGGGCGATGGCGATGCGCTGGCGCTGTCCGCCGGAAAAAGCGCGGGGGAAGCGCTCCGCGTCTTCACCGCTCAGGCCGACCTTTTTGAGAAGTTCGAGAACCCGTGCCCGGCGTTCTTGCTTGTCGCCGATGGCGTGGATGAGCATCGGCTCATTGATGATCGTCCCCACCCGCATGCGTGGATTGAGAGAGGCATAGGGGTCCTGGAAAATAATGCCGATGCGGCGGCGCAATGCTTTCAGGGCCGAATTTGAAAACGCGCCCAAACCTTTTCCATCAAAGCGGATTGTTCCCGAACTTGGTGCCAGCAGAAGACCGATCATACGGGCCAGTGTCGTCTTGCCGCATCCGCTTTCACCGACCAGTGCCAGGGTTTCGCCAGCGCGCAGTGTCAGGTCCACATCACTGACGGCGTGAAGCAGGGGTTTGTCCCGTTGGAAAAGACCTTGGGCTGGAAGCGGGAAGGTCTTTGACAGGCCTTGGGCCTTAAGGAAAATATCGCTGCTCATGACGCCTCCTTTAGGCAGGCCACCATATGGTGCGCGTCATGATGCTCTCTGTGGGCTTCGAGTCTGGGGTCGTTCTTCAGGCATTCGGGGACGGCGATTTCACAGCGCTCGGCAAAATGGCAGCCCGGTGGCCGATGGCCGGGACCCGGAACAAATCCGGGAATGGTCGCCATGCGCTCCACCCTGTGACCGATCTGGGGCAGGGTGCGGATCAGCCCTTTGGTATAAGGGTGGCCGGGATTGTCGAAAATATCCCCGGCCCGTGCCTGTTCGACGATACGTCCAGAGTACATTACCGCGACTTCATCAGCGACCCTGGCAACGACGCCAAGGTTATGGCTGATGAACAGCACGGCCATGCCGAGCCGCGTCTGCATTTCAAGGATTAGATCAAGTATCTGCGCCTGGATCGTCACATCAAGGGCCGTGGTCGGCTCGTCGGCGATGAGGAGTGCGGGTTCGCAGGCAAGGGCCATGGCGATCATTACCCGTTGGCGCATCCCGCCAGAAAGCTCATGGGGATAGGACCCGGCGCGCAATCCGGGGTCTGGAATACCGACCTTTTCCAGCATTGAAACGGCTTTTATCGAGGCTTCCCGCCGAGACAACCCAAGATGGATTTCATACATCTCACCGATCTGTGTACCAACCGGATAAACAGGATTAAGCGCTGCGCCAGGATCCTGAAAAATCATCGATATGTGGCGGCCGCGCAGGCTTTCCATGCTTGAGGGCCCGGACTCGGGAAGACCGCCAAGGTTTTTTCCTTGAAAGATGATGTTGCCTCTTTCTATCCGCCCAGAGGTGGGCAAGAGGCGCATCAGGGAAAGTGCGGTCATGGTCTTGCCGCATCCGCTTTCGCCGACAAGTCCCAGGGTCTCTCCCGGCGCAATGTCGAATGAGACGCCATCGACAACCATTAATGGGTCTGTTGGGCCTGGAAAGGCGACGGCCAGATCGCGCACGGAAAGAAGCGGGGCGGGGCTCATGGGCTCACTTTCCAGTTTTCGACCCAGAGCGTGGAGGGATATTGGTGGCCGGTGGGAACCACTCCTTTCAGCCATTGGGGAAGGACGAAAGGCTGGGCCCGGTAATAAAGCGGCAGGGCAGGCAGGTCACGGGCATATATTGTCTGTAACCGGGCCCATAATTCGCGGCGTTTCTGGCGGTCGAGTTCAACTTCGATGGCGTCAATCAGGGCATCGGCTTCATCATTGGCATAACCGGTATAATTCTGTCCTGCATAGTTGTTTTCTGCATTAGGGATTTCCATCGAGTGCAGGGTTGAGCGGGGGATGTTTTCAGGCGAACTGATCCAGGCGAACATGGCGCCGCCGGTAAATTTTCGCTGCGTTACGGTTTGGCCGAAGAAAACCCGGGCCGGTTGGTTGCGGATATTAACTTTGATGCCGAGTTGGTGCCATTGGCTCTGTATGACCTGTTCGACCAGTGCGCGGGTGTGATCGCCCGAGGTGGTCATCAGGGTAAGAGAGAAATGCTTTCCATCGGCATTTCGGCGCAAGCCGTCTTCTCCCTTTATCCAGCCCGCTGCGTCGAAAAGGGCCGAGGCTTTTTCAGGATCGTATGGATAGGACGCGATGTTGGAATCATAGACCCAGTCCAGCGGTGAAACCGGCCCCTGCGCCACCGGCTGTTTGCCGGCAAAAAGCTGTTCGCTTATGGCCACACGGTCAATTCCATAAAGCAGGGCTTGGCGCAGATTGCGGTCGGCCAGCAGTGGATTATCGAGATTGAGATCAATATGCTCATAGACTAGGCCGGGTTTGAAGATGACGTTAAATTCAGCGCCGTGGCGTTTCTCAAAAGACAGGGCTTGATCAAGGGTCAGGCCGAGTTCACCGGCAATCATGTCGATGGCCCCGGACAAAAGATTGGCCTCAATCGCGGCGGTGTTTTCAATTACATAGACGATGATCTTTTTGAAATGAGGCGGCTCACCCCACCAGGTTTCGTTGGCGGCAAGCACGATGTGCGAGCCGGTAACAACTTCTTCGATACGATAGGGGCCGAAATAGAGGCCGGGATTGGTGGTGTCGGTGTCGTATAAGGTGCGGTTTCTGTATTCCGCCGGGACAGTGAAGGATTGGCGTTCAAGATGGGCGGGCAAGAGGCCAAAATCGTTGATGGCGTTATAGTCGAAGCTGACCCGGTCAAAATGAAGCGTAAAGGTCTTCTCGTCGATGGCATCGATTTTAAGGATGCGCCTGTACAGCTCCGCATTGGCAACGCCGGAAAGAGGGTGCCGCCCGGCTTCCCAGGTGAAAATAACATCCATGCTTGTTACCGGAATGCCATCTCCCCATCGGGCATTTTTACGGATGGTATAGGTAACGGCGATCCCTTCTTTGCCTTGCTGTGTTGTTTCGCGCACAGCCATGCCGTTTTCCAGAGTCGGCAGTTTTATGCACAGCATGCAGACAAGTTTCCATTGCGCGTCGAAAACCGTGAAGGGCCGCATGGTCATGGCCAGGACGTAAGACTTTGCCATCATGCTGTCGATATTGGGATGGAACGTAGAGGGGAACTGGGTGATGCCGATGGTTAGTGTGTCGGATGGCGCAGGGTCGCTCAAAGGGCCACCAGATTGCGCTGCAGCCAGCTCGGTTTCACCGGACAGAGGGGCGATGACAAGGCAGATCGCTAATATCAATGTGGTGAAGATTGTTCGCATTTGAGCCCGATTGTGAGGAGCCGAAGGCGGAAATTCATGGAAATGCGTTATAGCACTCCCTTCGCGTTCTCGTCAGTTTACGCTGAAGACGATCTCATAATCCGCTCAGGAGGGAAATAGAGGGAGACTTTGGTGCCGTGGCCGGGGCTGCTCTCGATTTTCATTGCTCCCTCATGGAGCTCGATAAGCGATTTGGCAAGGGGCAGGCCAAGGCCGGTGCCATCGTATTTACGAACAAAAGATCCCTCGATCTGAGTGAACGGCCTCAGGGACAGTTCAATTTCTTCCTCCGTCATGCCAATGCCCGTATCGCTGATGCTAAAGACGATTCCATCTTTCTTACTCTGTTCGGCCTTTAGCGTTACCTTGCCATTTTTTTCCATGAACTTCAGGGCGTTCGACAAGAGGTTGAGAATAACCTGTTTGATCATGCGGTGGTCCCCCCAAACTTCCGGCAAATCGTCGGGAAACTCGTGAATTATCTCGACGTTTGCACTTTTGGCCTTGTCTCTGATCAGATTGCAGGCATCTTGCGCTAATTGTCTGAGACAAACGCTTTCTTCCCGCAGCTCCATCTTCCCGGCCTCGATTTTGGAGAGGTCGAGGATATCATTGATCATGCTCAAAAGATGCTTGCCGCTCCCGTGGATGTCCTTCACGTAATCCTTATATTGCTTGCTGCCGACGTCGCCGAACATTTTCATGTCCATGATCTCGGAAAACCCGATGATGGCATTTAGCGGCGTTCTCAACTCGTGGCTCATGATGGCGAGAAAGTTCGATTTGGCCTGGCTTGCCACTTCGGCCTCCTCTTTGGCGGCTTTTATTTCCCGCTCGATTCGTTTCTGTTTAGTGATGGTGGAGATCAGGAAAACAATGAACAGGGAAAGAATAAGGATGATCCCAAATACCAGGAAAACCAGCTTCCGGTTTTTTTTGATAAAAGAGACTGACTGGTTCGTAATGATGCTGTCGGGTGGGAGAAAATCAGTTTTCATGCCAAAGCGTTCCATCTCGGCATAATCGAATATATTGCGGTTCGGGCTTTTGGTGATGACGGGGATGTTTTCGATCTTTTCCCCGCTGAGGATGCGCAGGGCCATTTGTGCTGATGTTTGACCTTGGGAATAGGCGCTGACGAGTTCTCCACCAACGATTCCCTTGCCTATAAGATAGTCCCATATGCTGAAGACCGGGGCCGTGCCGATTTTGGAAATTCTCTTTGTGACCTCTTCAACGGGGACGACGCTGCCGGATGTCGTTCGCGAAACGCCGAGGACGATGATGGCGCTGCGGGGGGTGAGATTTTTGGTGCGCCTCAGTGTCTCTGAAATCAACAAATCATCCCAGAATGTGAACGTGATATTGGGTGGATGGGATCGGGCTATTTTTTCAAGGATTTTCCGGTTGACCTGGCCGGTCACATTCCCCGGCGTAATGACGACGATTTCCTGCAAATCAGGGATCAGTCTTTTCGCCACATTCACCGACGCCTTGAGGGCCGATTTTTCAACGACGCCTGTTATATTTGATTTCCCTTTCAGCAGGCTGGGATTGAATCCGTTTATGCCTGAGAAAACGACAGGGGTTTCGGGAAAAAGTCGGTCTCCGTAATCAATAATGAAATCCAGGGCGTTGTTATCCGATGTAAGGATGATGTCGAAGTGGCTGTCGGCGAATTTATGCTTGAAGAGTAGATATAGAGTTTCCAGATGTTCTTTTTCCCGGAAGCGCTTGGTATCCATATATTCGATCCACAGATCGATTGGCAGGTGGGAGGCATGAAGGGTGTCGCGTATGCCGGTCATGATCGGATCGCTCCAGCTAAAGCCGTCATGATAGGAATTGAGCACCAGCACCTTGAAGGGGTGGGCGTTCTCGATCTCGTGTTCGGTTCCGACAATATGCGCCTGGACGGAAAGGTGGGAGAAGCCGAGCGGCAGATAGAGTAAAAGGGTACAGGCGGGGATAAGCAGAATTTTCAGTGAATAAACACGCCGGCGACATAGCGTTGCCAGTATTGCCGCTGTCCTGTCCCAAAATGCCGGGTATGGGTTAAGCCCCAGTTTCATTCTTTAGCCTTCCAGTTACTTTTAAGAATAATTTTTGGTTAACGATGTGTCGATTGATTTTTTCTGATGGAGCGAATTAGAGGAGAGCAACCCGTCTTGACAGGGTGGCTTTGCGGGCGCATCGTTCGCTTCTACATAGGACTGGGGTGTCCCGGTGATTTAACTGTCGGGACTGAGAGCATACCCATCGAACCTGAACTGGTTGATGCCAGCGGAGGGAGTGCCAGGTGACGTTTCAAATGTCTTTTTTCTATTTCAATTGCCTTGTATGGCTTTGGGGGATGGCATGATTGCCGTTATTGGTGGCGGTATCTGCGGTTTGGCCATCGGCTGGTATCTGGCCCGCGAAGGTCGCTCAGTGACCGTCTTTGAGCGTGGACGCGCCGGACAAGAGGCGAGCTGGGCGGCGGCGGGCATGCTGGCGGCTCATGTTGAGGCCGAGCCCGGCGAGGAACAATTATTGCCGCTTTTACTCGAAAGCCGGGCATTGTGGCCCGAATTCACCCGCCAGCTAGAAGCGGCCTCGGGGCAAAGCGTTGATTACCGTAACGAGGGAACGCTGGTGGTGGCGCTTGATCGGGACGACCGCGAGCGGTTGCGCTTTACCTATGACTATCACCGCGCCCAGGGACTTGAGATGAGTTGGCTCGATGATGCTGCCGTTCGTGAAAAGGAGCCGCATCTGGCCCCCGGCGTGCTGGCGGGGGTGTTCAGTGGACAGGACCATCAGGTTGATAACCGTAAGGTTATTCGGGCGCTGGAGGCAGCGTTTACAGCCGCCGGTGGCATCCTGCGCGAGGAAGCGGAGGTGGGTGAAATTCTTGTCGAGGGCAATGCGGTGCGCGGCCTCAAACTTGGCGATGGGACGGAAGTCGCCGCCCAAACAATTGTCCTTGCTGCTGGTGCCTGGTCGCGGAATATCAAGGGCCTGCCCGATGGGTTGCGGCCACCGGTACGACCGGTTAAGGGCCAGATGCTGTCCCTGAAAATGCCCCCTGGCGATCCGCTGATCCGTCATGTGGTCTGGGGGCCGGAGGTCTGTCTGGTGCCGCGTCTGGACGGTAGACTGATTATCGGGGCGACTGCGGAAGAAATGGATTTTGACACCCAAATGACCGGTGGCGGTGTGATGGATCTGTTGCGTCGGGCCTGGGAGACCCTGCCGGGCGTTTACGATCTGCCCCTTGATGAGCTGTGGGCGGGGTTGCGGCCGACGAGCCGCGACGACGCGCCGATTCTAGGTCCCCTTACCGGGACGGGAGACACGCCCGGATTGAAAGGGCTGGTTATGGCTACAGGTCACCATCGCAACGGTATTCTTCTTGCCCCGGTTACGGCCAAGGCTGTCAGCCACTATATTCTGACCGGCGAGATCGCTGAAATTATCCGGCCGTTCAGTGCCGCCCGGTTTGCCGCCTGATGTCGATCTCCGCAAATCAGGCGACAGGTGACGCCCTCTCTCTCGTCGTCAATGGCGAGGCACAGATATTTAAGGGCGATGAACTGTTCAGCTTGATCGCCGCCAATGGGGTTGATCCGGCACAAAAGGGTTTGGCCGTGGCACTCAACGGTCGGGTGGTTCCTCATGGTGAGTGGGCAGCAACAAAACTCTCGTTTGGCGATAAAGTTGAAATCGTGCGTCCTCTGGCCGGGGGGTGAGGAAGATGGAAGGTGAAACCCAGATGAAAGTTATCCAAGCGGTAAACGATCCGTTGGAAATTGCCGGTGTCTCTCTTGCCTCGCGCCTTTTTCTCGGCACGGCGCAATATCCCAACCAGCAGGTGATGCTCGACGCACTCAAGGCCAGTGGGGCGGAAGTGGTAACCGTGGCGATGCGTCGGGTTTCTCTTCAGGGCGGCGGCGAAAGCCTGTTTGATGTTCTCGGTAAAGGCTATCGTTACCTGCCCAACACGGCCGGTTGTTATACGGCCAAAGACGCGGTTCTTACGGCCCAGCTTGCCCGTGAGGCCCTGGGCACCGACTGGATCAAGCTAGAGGTGATCGGTGACGACGAAACCCTGTTCCCCGATGTCGAACAGCTTTTGGTCGCCGCCCGGGAACTGGTAGCTGATGGGTTCACTGTTCTGCCGTACTGCAATGACGATCCGATCACCTGTAAAAAGCTTGAGGATATCGGCTGTGTGGCGGTAATGCCGCTTGGCGCCCCGATCGGCTCGGGCATGGGAATTCGTAACCCCTATAATATTCGCATTATCCGCCAGATTTGTTCGGTACCGATCATCGTCGATGCCGGGGTTGGCACGGCGTCTGACGCGGCGTTGGCGATGGAGCTGGGATGTGACGGGGTGTTGATGAATTCCGCCGTGGCCCGCGCCCGTGATCCTGTTTCCATGGCTCGGGCCATGCGCTTGGGCGTTGAGGCCGGGCGGCTGGCTTTTCTTTCCGGCCGTATTCCGCGTCGGCTTTATGCCAACGCCTCGACCTCTGATGACGGACTGATCGACGGTCTGGAATAAAAGACGGTTCTGAATAAATAAGGGCGGTCCCACTCTCGGACCGCCCTTATTGTTTCCTGCGGTTTTCCTGCCGCGAAAGAAACAGAGGCCTCTCTATTTATTTCCTTTACCCTTTCCCTTGGACATATCTTCCATCATATCCTTGCCTTGCTGCTTCTTTTCCTCCTGCATCTGCTTCATCTCGTCTTGATGTTGCATCTGGGTATCAAGGCAGTCCTTGGCATTTTTCGTGTCGCTGTCTTTCATGCCCTGCATGCATTCGCCGCTGCCGGCACCCAGTTTCTTTCCCTTGGGATCGGCGGCAATGGCGCCGGAGGAAAGGGCAAGAGCGAATGTTAAGACAATGGCAGAATAAGAAAGTTTCGAAAGATGGGTCATTTTAAAGGCTTCTCTATGGTTGCTCCTAAATCTATTCTTATTCTAATTCATTGCGGGGTTGGAGCAAAATAGAAATATATGAGCGATGGTTTCCGCCCCACTTTTGATTACGGTCGGCCTCTTCCGCCGGGACCCGGAGCTCTGCCGGGACCGGGGCCAGGGCCTGGTCCGTGGCCGGGACCACGGGGGCCTACCTCAATCTCGATATTCACCGGCGGTTTCCCATCGGGCGGTGGCAGCCGTTCACCGGGCGGTGGCAACCGTTCACCGGGTGGTGGACGACCCTCCTGGGCGCTGGCGGGAAGGGCGAAAACGGTGACCACTCCCAGCACCGGTAAAATCTGAAACAATCTTTTCAAGATAGGGGCCATCGCTGATGTCTCCTCTGATGGAAAATTCCTGTTCTCACAATAGCCTATGTTTTGACCAGACCCAAACGGGCGGAGTAGGATAGGCCTCAGGAGGCAACAATTGTTTAATTATCCGGAATTTTTAACTTTTTTAGCGGCCTTGTTCGCGATCATGAACCCGATCGGCGCGGTGCCGATCTTTATTGGCCTGACCGGTGACCGTTCGGTCGCCGAGCGCCGCCGCACGGCCTTTATCACTCCTTTGGCGGTTGCCGTCATCCTTTTGATTTCAGCCGCTGCGGGCAATGAGATCCTCTCCTTTTTCGGCATCAGTGTGGCGTCATTCCGCGTTGCTGGCGGGTTGATCATCCTGTTGATGGCGATTGCCATGCTGCATTCAAAGCAAAGCCATATCCATCACACCCCGGAAGAACATGAAGAGGCCAAGACCAAGGACAGCGTTGCCATCGTCCCCCTGGCGATCCCGTTGCTTGGCGGGCCGGGCTCAATCGCGACGGTGATCGTCTATGTCCACCATATCGGGGGGGTGAGCGGTTTTGTCACCGTTGGCGCGGGGGTGATTGTGATCTGTGCTCTTTTGACTGTTTTGATGCTGTTTGCGACGCCGCTGGCCAAGCTTCTCGGTCAGACCGGCATTAACATCGCCACCCGCATTATGGGGATTATTCTCGCCGCCATTGCCATTGAGATGCTGGCCGACGGGCTAAAGGGTATTTTCCCGTCCATCGCCTAAGGGGCAAAATTAAGTCTGTTTAGGCGCGGGCGTCGGACCAGCCGGTGGGATTTTCGAGAAAGGCGCGAACTTCGCGCACCGCATTCTCATCAAAATAGCCATGGGCCTCGGCTTCGGCCAGAACGTCCCACCATGTGGCCAGTGCGTGCAGACGCATTCCGGCCTGGCTCATAATTTCGGCGCTTTCTTTGAAAATACCGTAATGGAAGATGACGAACGTATCCGTCACCGTTGCCCCGGCCTCGCGCAGAGCGTTGCAGAAATGGATCTTGCTGCCGCCGTCGGTGGCCAGATCCTCAACCAGAAGAACCCTTGCACCTTCGGCCATATCGCCTTCGATCTGGGCTATGCGGCCGAACCCTTTGGGCTTTTTGCGGACATAGAGCATGGACATATCCATGCGCTCGGCGATCCAGGCGGCAAAGGGGATGCCCGCCGTCTCGCCACCAGCGATTTCATCAAGATTATCGCGGCCGATTTCGCGGTCGATCAACTCTACGGCCATATCCATCAACCGGGCGCGCTCCTTGGGAAAGGAAATAATCTTGCGGCAGTCGATATAAACCGGGCTCAACCGTCCAGAGGTGAGCTTGAAGGGCTCGTCGGGCCGGGCATGTACGGCCTTGATATCAAGGAGAATACGTGCGGTTTCGCGGGCAAAGGATGTGGGGTCATTTTGTGTCATGGCCCATTATTTAAAGACAACGCCGGTTCTGGGCAATTCATTTCACCGGTTTTTTTTAAAGGTTTTTGCGCAAAGTCTTTTCACGACTGCCCGGGGGCGCGTATAACGGGGTCTTGAGTTTGTTGCCGGCAGGGGAGGCGAGCGCAGTCTGGGCTGCTCGATCGGCATCGGTGGGAAAACACACGGATTTGGGAGGAATCATGGCCAAATCGAAATCTGCGCCCAAGAGCGATATCGACATTGCCCGGGCGGCAAAAATGCACCCTATTCTTCAATTGGCGGATAAGCGCCTTGGTATTAAGGCCAAAAACCTTGAGCCTTACGGGCATTACAAGGCAAAGATGCCGCTCACCTATATTGATGGTTTGAAGAAGAAAAAAGACGGCCATCTAATTCTGGTGACGGCGATGACGCCGACCACTGCCGGTGAGGGCAAAACCACCACTTCGGTGGGGCTTGCCGACGGTCTCAACAAGATCGGCAAGAAGACGATTGTCGCCTTGCGTGAACCCAGCCTCGGGCCGGTTTTTGGCATGAAGGGTGGCGCTGCCGGTGGCGGGTACGCTCAGGTCGTGCCGATGGCCGATATTAATCTCCATTTCACCGGTGATATGCACGCCATTGGCGCTGCTCACAATTTGCTCTCGGCGATGGTCGACAATCACGTCTATTGGGGCCATGCACCTCTGCTCGACAGCCGCCGCATCGCCTGGCGTCGCGTCGTTGACATGAACGATCGGGCATTGCGCCAGATCACCGTCGGCCTTGGCGGTGTCGCCAACGGATTTGCCCGCGAAGACGGCTATGACATCACTGTCGCCTCGGAAGTGATGGCGATTCTCTGTCTTGCCAATAACATCACCGACCTGCAGAAACGCCTGGGCAATATCATCGTCGGATATACCCGCGACAGGAAACCGGTCACCGCCCGCGAATTGAAAGCCGACGGCGCGATGACGGCGCTTTTGAAGGACGCCCTGCAGCCTAATCTGGTGCAGACTCTGGAAAATAACCCCGCCTTCATCCATGGCGGGCCGTTCGCCAATATTGCTCATGGCTGCAACACCGTGCTGGCAACGAAAACAGCACTTAAGCTCGCTGATTACGTGGTTACAGAAGGTGGTTTCGGGGCCGATCTCGGGGCTGAAAAGTTCCTCAATATCAAGTGCCGCAAGGCAAAGCTCAAGCCCTCCTGTGTCGTTGTCGTCGCCACCGTGCGGGCATTGAAACTCCATGGCGGGGTCGATTCGAAGAAACTCGGCCCGGAAAATCTCGGTGCCTTGGCCAAGGGTATTCCCAACCTTCTGCGCCATGTGGAAAACATGGACAAATTCGGCC
>JABJES010000027.1 GCA_018663165.1 Rhodospirillaceae bacterium | reverse complement strand
TTCGATCCCTTTTTCACCACCAAGGAAGTGGGCAAAGGGACCGGTCTCGGCCTTTCCATGGTTTTCGGCTTTACCAAACAGTCCGGGGGGCGCGTTGAAATCCAAAGCCACCCCGGCGAGGGAACAATTGTTTCAATGTTTTTCCCCGTCGCTTTGGGCGAGAAGGAGAAATCCGGAATGCCCAAGCCCCCCCCCGCCAACTTGCCGAGAGGGAACGAGAGGGTGCTGTTGGTTGAAGATGATCCAGTGGTGCGTGAGATCGGCGTCGCCATGCTTGAAAGTCTCGGCTATGGGGTTGCCCAGGCCGAGAACGGCGCGATGGCGCTCAAAGACCTGGACGATGGCGGTTTTCAGCTTCTCCTGACCGATGTGGTCATGCCCGGCGGGATGAGTGGGGTCGAGTTGGCGGAAAAGGCGCGCGCGCTTATGCCCGAAATACGGGTATTGCTGTGCACCGGCTATAATCCGGAGGACCTGGACAAGGAGACCGGGGTTGGAGAAAAATTTCCAATGATTCTCAAGCCTTACAGGAAGGAAGAGCTGGCCTTGCGGGTCCGTGAAACTCTTGACGCTCTAGGCTAACGTGTTGATTTACATGGTGATTGCGGAATTTCTAATTTCCGAAGCGCTTCGCCCTAAATTCATTTTTTGAGCATCCCTGGATAAAGATTAAGTTTTGGCTGAAATTTAGGGGTCAGGGGGGCTGGAAATACATACCGATGGTAGTGGGATGGTTAACTTTTTATGCTTTATTATTATAAGGTTGAAGAATTGCTGATAGGTACGCACAGTGCGAAAGGGGCTTTTTAGAGGGAATACAGTGGCACCGATCACTCAAGATACATTGACACCGCCGAAGGTCTGCGTCGTGACCAAGAACGAGGAGCACGGCAAGCTCTATATGGGTGCCCTGCGCCGCCAGTTTGATATTTCCCTCTTTGCCGATGCCAGCCAGGCCGGCGATGAGATAGCCCAAGCCCGACCCGATGTCATTCTTGTCGAGACCGAGATCACCCAGGGTGGGCGGATCGGCTGGCTGTCGCCGGACTGGGCACGATTTAAGGGCAAGACACCGTCCTTTGTCTTTATTGCTAAAAAAGGCGAGGGGTTCGGCGATCTGATGCCTCGCTTTGGCAAGGGCGGGCGTTATCTGACCTGGCCGGTTTCCGCCAAGTCAGTGACCGACGCCATTCTTGACCTGATCAGCGGTGAGGCCGAAAAGGCCTGGGACGACCTTCCTGAAAAGCACAAAAAGCCCCTCAAGATGACGGTGGCGGAATACCAGAGTATTTCCGACCATATCGCCAAGGGCGAGCCGATTGATTGTAATGCGGCGAGTGACAGCTGCGCCCCTCTGGCCGAAGCGGTCAAGCAAGGCGAACATCATTCTCTGCTTCACATGGTGCAGTCCCATCACAATTATACCTATGTCCATTCGATGCGGGTGGCGACCCTGCTGACCCTCTTCGGCCATGCCATCGGCATGAAGGGGGATGACCTGATTATCCTGTCGGCGGGCGGGCTGTTGCATGATGTCGGCAAGATGATTACGCCACCGAAGATTCTCGACAAGCCGGGCAAGCTTTCAGAAGACGAATGGCCAATCATGAAGAATCATGTCATTGAATCGATTACGCTGCTCGACCGGGCGACAGATTTGACCAAGGGGGCGCGGATTATCGCCGAGCAGCATCATGAAAAGCTGGACGGCTCGGGCTATCCTTTAGGGCTCAAGAGTACGGAGTTGAATGAGTTGGCGCGGATGTCCGTTATCGCTGATATTTTCGGAGCGCTGACCGACCGACGCTCTTATAAACCGGCTTTCCCCAGTGAAAAGGCATTTGCCATTCTTGAGGACATGAACGGGGCGGTTGACCAGAATATGCTGGCTCTGTTTAAGGATATTTTCCTCTCCACCCAACCCGAAGAGATGTCGGCCCAACTCGCCGGCTAAGCGCTTGCCGGCTAAGCGCTGGCTCTTTCCCCGTTTATTAACTGTTTACCTTTTTTTGTTAGGGTTTTATCAGTCAGGGCATCTATCATTCCAGGATGCTGAAATTTATCTGAAATTTATCTGAAATTTATCTGTGATTTATCTGTGATTTATCTGTGATGAGGTGGATATGAGCGAACTGCCACGGACCGAGAGTGATCGCCGAAATCTGTTCAGGCGCACCTTCTGGCCGAAGCCGGGGTTCGAGCCGGAAAAGCGGGATGAGCCTCGCCGCGACTATGTCGATCGGCGCCAGGACTCTAAATGGCGCTTTGCCTGGATCAGAAACCTGCTGGCCCGGCAGTTGAAAGACTGACGCAGACTCTCGCTATACCCCCCCCTGAAAATCCGTTATTTACCAGCTTATCGTCCGGCACCGTTCTGTGTCGCAAGGGGTGTTTCTATGTGCCCCCTGGTGTAG
>JABJES010000111.1 GCA_018663165.1 Rhodospirillaceae bacterium | reverse complement strand
GCGATCTGGCTCGACGGGTCCGGGGCGTAATAGAACCCCTCTCCCTCGACGGCCTGAGTGATCGCCAGATTGGTCACACCGGGCTGGGCGACGACGCAACGATTGGCGTAATCGACCTCAAGAATTCGGTTGAGTTTCCCGGTGCCTAAAAGAATCCCGTCGGCAAGAGGCAGGGCGCCACCCGAAAGCGATGTCCCCGCCCCGCGGGGCACCACCTTGATGCGGTTTTTGTGGCAATACTGGAGGACAAGGGCGATCTGAGCCGATGTTCGAGGCAGGGCGACAATCATCGGCATCTGGCGATAAGCCGTCAGGCCGTCACATTCATAGGCCCGGCGCTCGTCTTCACCAGTCAACAAAGAACCAGGAGGAAGAATATCCCTCAGGTCTGCAATGAACTCTTCCCGACGCTCCAATATACGACGATCCGGAACCGGCATACGCATGACTATCGCCTTTCCCTTAATCCTCGATTTTGAGAAGAGACAATGAACGAAACAATATCAGCTTAAGCTGACCAGCCGCCGGGCGCAATTTTGCCGTGCCCCCGCCGGGCCCTATCGGAAAATAAACGCCAGACATGAAAAAGGGCCGTCGAAACGGCCCTCACACATCTCCAGTCGCGCCGGAATTAACCCTGGCGCGCCTTGAAGCGGGGATTGGTCTTATTGATAACGTAGACCCGCCCCTTACGGCGAACAACGCGGCAATCCTTGTGGCGTTTCTTCGCCGACTTGAGAGAATTAAGTACTTTCATCTCGCTCACCCGATAAGCATTGGTTAATCAGAAGCGCGGAACATAAGGGGTGGGGGGGGCCCTGTCAACGATGAAGCCCAAGGAAAAAGCAAAAAAGGTGTCTGATATTAACCGATATTGGCCAAAAATTCTTGCAGATGACTCTAAGGCGTCTGTTTTCTTGAATGCGTGAAACCGGAAAACCCCGAGTTCTCCCGTCGAGAGAATCTTGTCCCGGTTGAGCCAAAACTCCGCCTCCTTGACCATCAACATCCCTTTTTTACCTGAATACCGGCCCTCGTCCATAAAGTCCTCCCGCCGCAGGGAGCTAACCAAACCAGCCCATCCGGAAAAAAGGCGCTGGCGATACCCCTTGGTAACGTCCTCTTCAATACGGATATCAAAACCGAGCTTTTTCAAGGCGGATCGCATCTGGGAAACCTGCCACAAAACCGGCGGCACAGGTTCAGACTCACACCAGGATTTAACCCCAGAGGTGAGCTGCCCCCCTTCAGGCAGCATAAAATCGGTAATCAGGATCTGTCCCTTGCTCTTGATGCCTTCCAGAAGGGTCTTTAAGGCGGCGCTTTTGTTCATCACCGTAAAGAAGGTTTCTCTGGCAAGAATGCAGTCATAGCGCTTTTTTTTCAGATCCGGGTGCTCGGGGTCAAACAGGGACAATGCGGCACGCTTTTCCATGCCCGCCTTCGTCGCCTGTTCAGTCCCCTTTTCGACCAGAAGAGGCTCGGCCTCAAAGGCCGTCACCCAAAGATCAAATTTATCCGCAATGGCGCGAGCAGATCCGCCAAGCCCGGCGCCTATTTCAAGCAGGCTGAGTTTCGGATTAAGGGCAAAGGGCTTGATAAGGTCGAGAATATACTCATCGCCGGCAGGAGAAACATAACCAGCCCCCCAGATTTCCTGGGCCAGACGCAGCCGCTCAGACGGCCAGAGAATCTTGGGCTTTTCCGCCTCGACTGCGGCGGCAGGCTTAGAAGCGGGACTGTCTGCGACAACTTTGGCGATATCTTCGGTAACCCGGGCCTTTTCCAGCTCGGCCTGAAGATCATGCCCATCCCACCAGGCCTTGAACCTTATTTTAAGGGGAATTTTTCCCCCGGACACCGGAGCATCCTCATCTGCGGAAGTGTCGTCGTCCTCAAGGGATTGATCTTCATCAACAACCGTATCAACGGCGTCATCCTCGCTTCCTCCGGTTCCAGGAACAAGTTTGGAGATCAGCCTATATAGATAGTGAAAGCTCAAACGAACCTGCTCAATCCAATATTCCAGACACCTCACATGAGAAGAATAATTAATCTCTGAATGGAGAGTGAATCACCCCTCATGACATTGTTCAAGTGCCATGAGGGTTTTTCATTCCCTGGCGCAAAGATCATTCCCCCTTTGAAAGAGAGAAATCCACCCTTGGCAGTGAGAAAATAAGGATAATAAGGGAGGGGTCAAAAGAAACGGCGCCTCCGGGTTTTCCCCGAAGGCGCCGATGGTGGGCGATACTGGGATTGAACCAGTGACCCCCTCGATGTCAACGAGGTGCTCTCCCGCTGAGCTAATCGCCCGATTGTTTCCGACCAAAGGCAAGCTCCCCCGTGCCGGAAACGAGGCGATTTACAACCAAATGGCGGGTAAATGCAAGCCTAGATGCCGCCTTTCCCTAATGAAAAAGAAATGGCATCAGAAAACAGGGCCTCACATT
>JABJES010000028.1 GCA_018663165.1 Rhodospirillaceae bacterium | reverse complement strand
GTGAGGCCGCCCGTATGGGTGCCGATTTCCTCGGCGAAATACCCCTCGATATCGTGATCAGGGAAACCTCTGATTCCGGCAATCCCATCGTCGTTTCCGACCCCGAAAGCCCCCACGCCAAATCCTATCGGGATATCGCCGACAAGATCTGGGAGAAAGTCAACGTGCTGACCGGCCCAGAGGGACGGACAGGGCCACGCATCGTCGTCCAGTAGGCACGGCGCGAGGGTCCAAAATTGCAGTGCAATTGCAGTGCGATTGCAGTGCAATTCCCGGCAACCTCACCCCAGTTACATACGGAACATCTTTTTCAGATTATCGAAACCGGCGTCATAGATTCCCTGAATGACCTTGGCCGCCTCGTCGGCAGCCGCGCCCACAGCGTCAAAATCACTCGCCCACTCAACCTCGCAACCGGTCGGTGTTTCATGAACCGTCAGGGTTGCCGTGTAATTGCTGACCGGAAGCGGGCTGTCGACGATGGAATAGCGATAGGCCCGCTCGTTGGGGTTAATCTGTTCCAGCTTTTCAACAATGACCCCGCCGCCGACCAGATGGAGGGTCCGGGTTGTGATTTTGGTTTTCTTGTCTTCGCTAATCTCGCTGCGCTCAACCGCCGGATGCCAATCCGGCAAGGCGTTGAAATTACCGATCAAATCCCAGACTTCTCCCGCCGCCACCGGCAACGGTGTTTTCACAGAGACATTCGCCATCGGGGTTCCTCCCATAGATGAATATTAACCCCACTCTAGGGGCTTGAAACAGGGTTGTCACTGAGATGGGTCAAGAATGCAATGTAGCCGCAACCACAAGTAATCAGCCAAATATCCAAGAACAAATTAATCATTTAATAAAGTATTTGTGTTTACAATAGTATGCTTTAGGATATGTTTTAGAGTAGTGTTCGGGCTTCTTGTAACCGATTCTCGCTTCAAATTGCTGCGCGTTATTTGATCGTTCTTTACGTATAATTATAGTTTTTAGATAAAGATGTATTTTTTATACATCTTCTAGAGTCCTTGATCTTAAATGTTTTTCGCAGACGTAGATTTTTTGCAACCATTCTGAATGGGAGCGACGAAATGAACTTCTTCAAAAATACCAATATCGGCATACGCATCACACTGGCCATCATTATTCCCATCGTCGGAATGACTATCTTTTCCGGCATTACAGTGTTGGAAAAGAATACTGCAGCCTCAGAAATGGCGCGTATCCAGGAACTGGCCGAACTGGCACCGATCATCAGCTCCACGGTCCATGAGCTGCAGAAGGAACGCGGCGCCTCGGCCGTATTCATCTCCTCCAAGGGTGCCAAGTTCACGAAGGAGCTTCCCGAGCAGAGAAAGGGAACGGATGAGAAAAACGCCGCCCTGGCGAAGGCGCTGGACGCGCTGGACGCCGAGGACTTCAGCCCTGCCCTAGCTGCCAAGGTCAAGGCCGCGCGCGAAGCCCTAAAACCCCTTAATAGCAAGCGCAAAGAGATCGCTGGCCTCGAGATCACGGTGCCACAGATGGCCAGCTATTACACCCCCACTATCGCCAAGCTGCTGGCTATCGTCGAGGAGATGCCTGTCCTCAGCACCAATGCCGAAGTCACCAATGCCATCACCGCCTACACTCATTTTCTGCAGGGCAAGGAACGTGCCGGCATCGAGCGCGCCATGGGCGCGGGCGGCTTCAGCGCAGGCAAGTTCAAACCAGGCATCTACAGAAAATTCCTGCAACTGGTCGCCATGCAGGACACTTTCCTCAAAACCTTCAACAACTATGCTAGCGCTGAACAAAAGAACTTCCGTGAGAGCACGATCACCGGCGAGGCAGTCGATGAGGTCGAGCGCATGCGCAAGATTGCCATCGAAAGCCCGGTCACCGGCTCCACCGAAGGCATCGAAGGCCCCTACTGGTTCAATACCATCACCAAGAAAATCGATCTGCTGAAGAAAGTGGAGGATAAAGTCGCCGGCGATCTACAGGCGCTCGCCGGGAGCATCCAGTCCTCGGCCCAGTCGACCTTTTTCACCATGTCCATCGTCACGGCGATCCTGCTGGTGGTGACGGTTCTTCTTGTCGTCTATATCGTGCGCGGTATTACCGGCCCAATCGGTGACATAACCGAGGGCATGACCAAACTCGCCGAGGGTGACAAGACGGTGAAGGTCGGAGGCACCGAGCGCGAGGACGAGATCGGCCGCATGGCCCAGGCCGTCCAGGTGTTCAAGGAAAACGCCCTGAAGATGGACAAAATGGCCGAAGAGCAGAAAGAAGCCGAACACCGGGCCGAAGAAGAAAAGAAGAAGAGCCTGGCCGAAATGGCCGACGACTTCGAAAGCCAGATCGGCGGAATCGTCAATTCCGTCGCCTCGGCCTCCGAAGAAATGAAGGCGACCGCCGAATCCATGTCCCAAACCGCGGAACAAACCAGCAATCGGGCGAATTCGGCGGCATCGGCCTCCGATCAGGCTTCAGGCAATGTCCAGACAGTGGCCTCGGCAGCCGAAGAGCTTTCCTCTTCAATCAATGAGATCAGCCGCCAGGTTAGCGAATCGACCCAGATCGCCCAACAGGCGGTCGAAGAAGCGACCCGCACCAATGCCAGTGTCGAAAGCCTGGCCGAGGCCGCCGGAAAAATCGGCGACGTGGTGGCTCTGATCACCGATATCGCTGAACAGACCAATCTGTTGGCTCTTAACGCTACCATTGAGGCGGCACGGGCCGGCGACGCCGGTAAGGGCTTTGCCGTTGTCGCCAACGAGGTTAAATCGCTGGCCAACCAGACCGCCAAGGCGACCGATGAAATCGGCAGCCAAATCAAGGAAATGCAGAGCGCAACCCAGCAGGCCGTCGAGGCTATCGCCGGCATCAGCACCACCATTGGCAAGATCAGCGAGATCACCACCACAATATCTTCTGCCGTCGAGGAACAAGGGAGCGCCACCCAGGAAATCGCCCGCAACGTCCAGGATGCCTCATCGGGCAGCGCCGAGGTCTCAAGCAATATCAGTGAAGTTAATCAGGCCGCCGAAGAAACCGGTCAGGCCGCCCAGAGCCTTCTCGGGGCCACCGGTGAATTGTCGAAACAGGCCGAAACCCTGCGCGGTGAAGTCTCATCCTTCCTGTCGAAGGTGCGTTCCAGCTAGAACAGGGATAGGGGGGAGAGGGGCCACCCC
>JABJES010000029.1 GCA_018663165.1 Rhodospirillaceae bacterium | reverse complement strand
CTGCAGCATCTTTTTCATCTGCTGCAGGAGGTTCATCATTCTTATCTGGCCCATTGGGCTCATCGGGTATTTCGTTACCCTCAAGTTCGTTACGTCCTTCTACCCTATCTTCGTCTTCATCATCGAGCAGGATGGCATCGTCCGCCCGTTGGGCCTGTTTGGCCTCCTCGGCGAGAAGAGCTTCCCGGTCGGCGATGGGAATGCGGTAATAATCCGGGTGGATTTCGTTAAAGGCGAGGAACCCGTGCCGGTTGCCGCCGAAATCGACGAACGCTGCCTGAAGCGACGGCTCGACACGGATGATTTTGGCAAGATAGACGTTGCCTTTGAGGGTTTTTTTGGTGGACGACTCGTAATCAAATTCCTCGAGTCGGTTGCCACTAATAACGGCCACCCTGGTCTCTTCTGGGTGGGACGCATCGATCAACATTCTGGTAGCCATCCGGCTATATACTCCATAAGCGCATAGCACTCCTCCGCTGATTAAAGCGGGAAATGGGCGCCAATTATATGAAGCCGGATGGGCGGTTACCGTTCCGTTGTAGCGTTCCCGGCGCGGGATATTTAACTTTTCTCAGGGCGCCGTGGGGGCTGCGACGAAAAAACTCTAAAAAAACAACCTTGGCAGATACGCTTCGGCCAGCTTCAATGTTTCAACAAAACCACATTGCCTCTACCGCCTCTTAGAGCGCGCCGCCCCTGTCCTTTATTCTTTATGGACAAGGTCACGCTGCCATCGGCGACGGTGCCATACACGGGATAACCCCAGATGACCGACCGTGGTCGTTACGGTTAACACCATAGGGGGGGAAATCTTTTTCCACAATCAGAATAATCAGGGGGGAATTGTCCAGAGCCTGGATCGGTGAATGCCAGTCATGGCGAAAGGGGAAAGAATATGCTAGAAATCGTGTATATCTGTCTCAATAAAGGTTCTAGCCTCTATATGTTGTGCGCCAAAAGGAATAAAGAGAACAAAGGGAGAAGCGGGTTGGCCCACAGATCGGCCCGCAGATCGGTTTTATGGTTGATCGGACTGATTTTTCCTCTGTTTTTCACCATTTCCGCCTTTGCTCAGCCGAGTGTGGAAAAAATTCGTTTTGGCGATTACGGGTCACGAACCCGTGTCGTTCTCGATCTTACCGGCTCTGTTGAATTCAGTTATTTTATTCTTGGCGATCCTTACCGGGTTGTGGTCGATCTGCCGGAAATATCTTGGGAAATACCCGGTATATCCGGTGTCGGTGGGGTGGTTGGACAATACCGTTATGGGCTTTTTAAGCCCGGAACGACCCGTCTGGTGCTCGATGTGAAGACACCAGTGCGGGTAAAGCGGGCCTTTATCCTTGATCCTGAGGCAAATGCGGGACATCGGCTTGTGCTTGATCTGGAGACCATCAGCCGCGCTGAATTTGATAAAGACCTGCGGGCAGCCCGTATTGAGGGGCCAAAAGCCCTTTCGTCGTCTAAAAAGCCTGATCAAATGGCCGCTTTGCCTATCGTCCCCTTACCAAAGCCGGTGCCTAAGAAAACCAAGACGGCGGCGAAAAAAATAATTGTTCTTGATCCTGGTCATGGCGGGGTTGATCCCGGCGCGACCGGCAAGAGTGGCCGTTTCGAGAAATATATCACTCTCTCTATGGCCAGGGTGTTGAAGAAAAAACTTGAAAAAACAGGACGTTACAAAGTCATCTTAACGCGAGAAAAGGACATTTTCCTTCGTTTGCGCGACCGGCTGAAAATCGCTAGACAGGCGGATGCCGACCTCTTCATCTCGCTTCATGCCGACAGCAATAAAAATCGGAAAATCCGGGGGCTTTCCGTCTACACCCTGTCCGAGCGGGCATCAGATAAAGAGGCCGCGTCCCTGGCAACAAGCGAGAACAAGTCCGATGTTATCGCCGGGATCGACCTTTCCCATGAAACCCCGGAAGTTACCGATATACTGATCGATCTTGCTCAGCGTGAAACCATGAACCTGTCGTCTCACTTCGCCAATACGCTGATCCAGGAACTGCGCCGGGAAGTTAAACTCTTGCGTAAGACTCACCGTTTTGCCGGGTTTGCCGTGCTCAAGGCACCCGATGTGCCCTCGGTCCTCGTCGAGTTGGGGTATCTGTCTAATTCGGGCGAAGAGAAAAAACTCCGCGATCCGAAATACCTGGCGCGTCTTTCCACCGCCCTGGTTTTGGGGATAGACAAATATTTCAAATGGAAAGATAACTTGAGCGGTTCGTAACCCGGCCATAATCTGGCCACAAGCTCAGGCTTGAATAGTTCTGCGTCAGGCTTTCGTGAGGAACCATGGGGTTCTCTCGAGGGTGTTGGGCGACCCGCAATGACGGGCAAATTGGAAAGAAATGCTAAAAGTCCTCTCATATCTGTTCAGTCTTGTTTTTCTGCTCGGGTTTGCCGGTCTGGGTGGCGGTATATACGTGCTTTATCACTATGGCCGCGACCTGCCTGATTACACTCAGCTCGCCGATTACGAGCCGCCGACGGTGACCAGAGTTCACGCCGGAGATGGCCGGCTGATCGCCGAATACGCCCTTGAAAAAAGAATCTTCGTGCCGGTTAAGGCCATGCCCAAGCGTGTCATTAAGGCGTTTCTATCTGCCGAGGACAAAACTTTCTTTGAACATCCCGGCATTGATTTTTTCGGCGTCATGCGGGCTGTGGTGACCAATCTCGCTAATCTCGGCACGAACCGCCGTCCCACCGGAGCCTCAACCATTACCCAGCAGGTCGCTAAGAATTTCCTCCTCACCAACGAGGTGTCCATTGATCGTAAGGTGAAGGAAGCGATCCTTGCCTTTCGTATTGAACGCGCTTTTACTAAGGAGAGGATTCTCGAGCTTTATCTTAACGAGATTTATCTTGGGTTTGGTTCTTACGGCGTGGCGGCGGCGGCACTCAATTATTTCAATAAATCCCTGGGCGAGCTGACCCTGACTGAGGCGGCCTATCTTGCCGCTTTGCCCAAGGCACCCAATAACTACCACCCGGTGCTCAAATATAGCGCAGCGATGGCACGACGAAACTGGGTTATAGGCCGAATGCTGGAAGATGGTTTCATCAGTTCCGGTGCCGCTCTGGAAGCCAAGGCGCTGCCACTTCTGGTGCGTCAGCGTGAAGACCTTGCGCTTGTCAAAGCCGAATACTTTCTTGAGGAAGTGCGGCGTAAGCTGATGAAAAAGTATGGCACCAATGGCCTTTATGAAGGTGGGCTTTCGGTCCGCACCTCCCTTGCGTCGAAATTGCAGGAAATTGCAGACCGAATTCTGCGCAATGGACTGATCAACTATGACCGTCGTCATGGTTGGCGCGGCCCGCTCGCCCATATAGAGCCGGGTGCCGATTGGCAAAGACAGATTGCGGCGATTTCTCCACCGCCGGGCCTTCTCGACCTGCGTCTGGGGTTGGTTCTCGCCGTTGATGACAAGGGGGTGGATATCGGTTTTGCCAATGGCCCGATCGGTCATCTTCCCCTGCGTGAGATGAAGTGGGCGCGAAAAGCGCTCAAAAACGCCAAGCGCGGTGCTGCAGTCAAACGCTCTGGTGATGTCGTCGCCATCGGCGACATCATTGCAGTTGAGCCTGTCGCCAGCTACACGCCTAAGGACAAGGCACCTATCGCCTATCCAGTGAATACCTATGCCTTGGGGCAAATCCCCAAGATTAGTGGCGGGCTGGTGGCCCTCGACCCTCATACCGGTCGCGTGCTGGCAATGTCGGGGGGGTATGACTACGCTATGAGCGAGTTCAACAGGGTTACTCAGGCCAAGCGTCAGCCGGGCTCAGCCTTCAAGCCTTTCGTCTATCTCGCCGCGCTGGACGCCGGTTTTACGCCCTCCTCGCTAATTCTCGACGCGCCGTTTGTTATTGATCAGGGGCCGGGTCTGCCGAAATGGAAGCCGGCCAACTATACCAAGAAATTTTACGGCCCCAGTCCGATGCGCTTGGGGATTGAGAAGTCGCGAAATCTGATGACGGTGCGGCTTGCCCAGACGATTGGCATGGAAAAAGTGATCGAGACGGCCGCCCGGCTCGGCATCGTTGATAACCTTCCCAACCAGCTCTCGATGGCGCTGGGCGCTGGCGAAACAACCCTGCTCGACATTACGACCGGCTACAGCATGTTGGTTAATGGCGGTAAAAAGATCGTTCCCACCTTTATCGACCGTGTGCAAGACCGCCATGGGCGCACCATCTGGCGCCAGGATGATCGCCCCTGTGAAGGCTGCCGCAATCAGTTCTGGAAGGTTGATAAACCCGTGCCGGTTCTTCCCGACACCCGGCAACAGGTGGTCAACCCTGCCAGCGCCTATCAGGTCGTCAGTATGCTTCAAGGGGTTGTTGAACGTGGCACCGGGCGACGGATAAAGGCGGTGGGTAAACCCCTTGCCGGCAAGACCGGGACGACGAATAACGGTTTTGACACCTGGTTTGTGGGCTTTTCTCCAGATCTTGCCGTCGGGGTCTATGTCGGGTTTGATCAGCCGCAGACTCTTGGGCGAGAAACCGGCTCTAGCGTTGCCGCTCCGATTTTCCGCGACTTTATGGCCGAGGCTCTTTCTGAAAAGCCGGGGATTCCTTTTCGCGTTCCCCAAGGCGTCCGGCTGGTCCGGGTCAATGCAGAAACCGGCTTACCGGCCCGACCGGGAGATAAGCGGGTTATTCTCGAGGCTTTCAAGCCGGGGACCGAACCGAGCGGGCGTGGAGAGGTCATCGGTGGAAATCTGCCCGGCGCCTATCAAGGCACTACAGTTGCTGGTCCTGGAGGACTATATTAACACCCATCGGGCGGGTGCTTTTTCTCAAGCTTACTTTTTCATTGTTTACCAGGAGGTTTTATGCGCGCCGAACTCGAAACGGTGGTTGAAGAAATCAGGCAGTCTTTGGAACTGCTGAGGAGGCATCTTTGACTGGGACAAGGCAGTCAAAAGACTTGATGAACTGAACGTTCTGGCCGAAAAGCCCGACCTCTGGGAGGATTCCGTCAAGGCCCAGAAAGTAATGCGCGAGCGTACCCAACTTGAATCGTCCATTAAAGGCTTTAGCGAGCTTGAGAGCGAGCTGAACGATACTTGTGAACTGTTGGTTATGGCTGCTGAAGAAGGTGATGACGCGATCGAAGCCGAGGCGGAAGAATCCCTTCTTGATCTTCGCAGCCGGGCAGCCAAGAAGCAGCTTGAGAGCCTTCTTTCCGGTGAGGCCGATGGCAACGACTGTTATTTGGAAGTTCATGCCGGAGCGGGTGGAACAGAGGCCCAGGATTGGGCCGAGATGATTTTGCGCATGTATTTACGCTGGGCCGAGGACCACGATTATAAAATCGAGTGGATAGAGGAAAGTGCGGGGGAAGAGGCGGGGCTGAAATCGGCGACAATCAAAGTCACCGGGGTTAATGCTTATGGCTGGCTAAAAACGGAATCCGGGGTGCATCGGCTGGTGCGGATATCTCCTTATGATTCGGCATCCCGTCGCCATACCAGTTTTGCTTCGGTCGGGGTCTTTCCGGTTATTGACGACTCGATCGATGTTGAAATCCTCGACAAGGATATGCGTGTCGATACATATCGCGCCTCGGGTGCGGGAGGACAGCATGTCAACAAAACGGACAGTGCGGTTCGTCTAACTCATATTCCCACCGGCATTGTCGTCCAGTGCCAGAATAGTCGGTCACAACACAGAAACCGGTCGGCGGCAATGGATATGCTGCGGGCGCGTCTTTATGAGTTAGAGTTGCAAAAGCGGGAAGAGGCGGCCCAGGCGGACCGCAGTTCAAAAACCGACATCGGATGGGGACATCAGATTCGTTCTTATGTGCTTCACCCCTATCAGATGGTCAAAGACCTCCGGACTGGCGTCGAGACCGGGAATGCCCAGGCTGTGCTTGACGGTGAGATCGATGAATTTCTTGAAGCGACCCTGGCCAGTCAACTAAAGAATGATAAAGGTGATGAGGTGGTCGCGGCGGGTTAGCTGGTCTGATCAGGTCCAATTTTCCGTTTTTCATCCGGATTGACAGAATCGGGACAAGATCATATCAATCTCAGCCTTGCTTTGTTTCCTCGTGTTTCTTTTATTGCCGAAAAACCAATGCGCTATGCAGGAGAGTCTCTTTCATCATGGGTTTTCTTGAACGCCTGAATTCGATGCGAATGGCGCTGCCCTTTCTTGGTCTGGCGGGATTGGCGGTGGTGCCTGTCTATGCGGTGAACGGCACTGTCATTCTTCTCGCCCTTTTTGCCCTCGGCTTGTCACAACCATCGATTTTTTTCCCACGCCTTGTTGCCCGAATTCGTTCCCCTGTCGGGCTGGTGTTATGTGCCTTTATGGTCTGGTGTCTGATCTCTGTTTTTTGGGCCCCCGATCCCGGCCAGTCTCTTTCCAGGGTGGCCAAACTGATCTGTATATTGGCGTTGGGATTTATTGCCCTTGATGTTGTCGGTGAGTTTAATGAAAAACAGGCAAGGAAGGCCGGAAACATTCTCATCTTTGCTACAGGCTGCATGCTTGGTTTTTATATTCTCGAACTTGCTACTGATGGAATGATTGCCCGTGCACTTATCGGACATCCCATACGTGAGCTTAATCCGGTTGCCCGCGGCACGGCGGTTCTCGCCTTGCTCATTTGGCCTGTTTTTATTCTCCTGTTTTTGCGGGTAAGACATACCGTGCCGGGTCTGATCTATCTTGCTCTAGCGTTTGTGGTGAGTTGGTTTTTGCAGATGGCGGCGGCGGTTTTTGCCATTGCTGCTGCATTCGCAGGCTTTGCCGCCTTTTACATTAACCGTCGAATTACGCTTGTTGTTATCGGCTGCCTGATCGGGTTCTACATTTTTGCTGCACCCTATATCTCCCTCAATATAGCCAATCCAGAGACGGTTCAGAACTATGGGGTGGAACTGCAATCCAACTATGAGCATCGTTTGGCAATCTGGCAATTTGCGTCCAAAAAAATTATTGAACGTCCTCTCATCGGTTACGGGTTTGATTCATCACGGTATCTTGGAGAAGAAGAAGCTCGTTCTTATAAAGAGAGTGGGTTGCCCCTGCCTTATGTCAGTGGCCTTTTACCACTTCACCCCCATAACTCGATTCTTCAAATCTGGTTGGAACTGGGTTTCGTCGGGATATGCTTGTTCCTGGCCCTGATAACAGCTCTTTTGCGTGAAATCTGGTTGATGGAGAACGTTTTTCTCGGTTGTGTGGCGGGTTCTGTTTTTACTGCTTTTCTGGTCGTCTCCACGGTCAGTTTCGGGGTGTGGCAAAGCTGGTGGCTGGCTGCGGCATGGCTGGGTATGTGTGCTATTACTCTTTTGCGCCGAAATATTGAAATAGGAATATGGACAGGAAAGAAAACGTAGTGACACCTGCTGTTCAACCTTCTCAAAAGAAAATAGAGTTTTTCAACTGGCGTCATCACCCGGTCTTTCTGCTTGTCGCTCTTGCGGGGTTGGTTGTTGTTGCCCCATATGCCAGCAACGGGACAGTGGTGCTTCTGGCAATCGCTTTTTTGAATCTTGAGCCTTTGCCGCTTTCAGTTCCTCGGGTTTATAATCTGATCAGGACACCTTTCGGTCTCTTTCTTGCCGCGCTTGTCGGCTGGAGTTTTGTTACGGTTTTCTGGGCACCGGAATTTATGGGCTCGCTCTTTGCCTGGGTGAGGATAACTCTGCTTTTCCTTCTCGGCTTTTCCATTCTTGTCATCATTTCACGCCTCGACGAAGACCAGCTTTCAGTGGCGCGAAGGGTATTGGCCTTTGCAGGTCTTATAATTCTCGGTCTGTTTGCCGGAGAAATCATGACTGACGGGGCGGTTTCTTCTCTGCTCAAAGGCAGGCCTATTTTTGGCATGGAACCAGTTTCCCGCGGCACGGCAATTCTGGCCGTAATAATCTGGCCGGTTGCCGTCATCCTGGCTCGTCACATGACACGGCAATTTTTTAAAATTTTGCTGCCTCTATTGGCAGTGGGGACGGCCTATTTTCTTTGTAAGGAATTAACATTCCTTGCCAGCCAGCTTGCCTTGATGATTGGCTCCGTCTCGTTTGCATTTATTTACGTTTTTCGCCGCTGGGCTCTGACGTTGATCCTTGGAGGGTTTGCCCTGATTGCCGTCTCTGCGCCGGTTATTTCTTTGTATGTGGTTAACCCTGCCGCCTTGCAGGAAATGGGGGTTCACCTTCCAGAGCCCCAGGAGCATCGCCTCGCCATCTGGAGCTTTGTTTCCGACTTAACGGCTGATGCGCCAATCATCGGACATGGCTTTGATTCGTCACGATGGATCGGCGGTAACTATGTCGCCAGATTGATGGCAGAGCATGTGGAAATACCCTATACGAGCGGATTGTTGCCGCTGCATCCCCATAACGCCGTGATGCAGATATGGCTCGAACTCGGACTTGTCGGAATTCTCTGTCTTCTCGGGATGATATTTGGGCTCTACCGCATGCTTCTTTCATACCAGCAGGATCGCCTTGTTCTTGCTGCGGGCGGTGCAATGCTTGTCACGTTTATTTCTATTGCGTCGATCAGTTTTGGGATTTGGCAGAACTGGTGGTTGGCGACAGGTTGGCTTGGGGCGGCGACATTTTTCCTCGCGGCTCGCAAGGCCTAAGGTCTGTAGTTCCTACCGCTTTCCGGTCTGCCGCGTGCTCAACTTTACTGCAACGCCGTGCACAGGTTTTTGGCGATGACTTCGCCACCAATTTTGTGGCCGAGTATATTCCAATGCCCGCCGATGATGACCTCGTTCCCGTGTAGTTGAACGTTATTTTCGAGCGCATGTTCACCCAGGGTTTCGGCCAGGGTTATTACGGGTATTTCTTCCTTTTTTGCCATTTCACGCAAGCGCCGGTCAGGATAGAGCAAGTCTATGGTTCCGATTGAGCGGGCGGCCCTTTCCCGCATCGTCCTGTCGGGGAAAACCTGAACCGGATTTGATAGGGTGACGAGCCAGAATTCTGCTCCATGGCTTTTGGATAAGCGGCTCATTTCCCTGATTATTTCTTCGCTTACCGCCCACCCGTTCTGCCATGCGGGGGTTTCAGGAGGGAGATAAAGGTCGGGGTTGAGTCCGGCATTAAGCTGTTCGGTTGCGCTGACGTCTTTGTGTCGTCTCTTGGTTTTAGCTTTGACGTAGGCTTGGCGCGCCACCTGAATAAATCGCAAATTGTTGAACAGTCCATGTTTGATATCGGCCCAATATTTTTTTGCCATAAACCGAAGGGTTTTCCGATTGCTGTCATCAAGGGCGAGGCTACCATCTTCAAGGGT
>JABJES010000032.1 GCA_018663165.1 Rhodospirillaceae bacterium | reverse complement strand
TGTGGTCAGTGCACCCCCTGCCGTGTCGGCACCGAAAAGGCGGTTAAACTGATGGCCCCGAAAAAATGGGATACGGCCCTGCTCACAGAACTTTGCGGCACCATGACCAGCGCCTCTATTTGCGGCCTTGGTCAGGCGGCAGGAAATCCCATATTAAGTGTGATTAAGCATTTCCCGGAGGATTTCGAATGAGCGCCCCCATCGTTTTCACACTCGATGGAAAAGAAGTTGCCGCTCTAGGCGACGAAACCATCTGGGAAGTTGCCAAGCGGGAAAACATTCTCCTGCCCCATCTCTGTCACTCCGGCGAGCCAGGCTATCGTTCTGACGGTAACTGTCGGGCCTGCATGGTCGATATCGAAGGCGAAAGAGTGCTTTCTGCCTCCTGCATTCGAAAGCCGACGCCGGGCATGAAGGTCAAGACGAGTTCAGAGCGCGCAGAAAAGGCCCGCGACATGGTTCTCGAACTTCTCATGGCCGATCAGCCGCCGCGCGAGGCGACCCATGACGACCAGTCCCATTTCTGGAAGATGGCCGACCTGACCGGTGTTGAGACCAGCCGCTTTCCGGCTAAGAAAACCACACCCAAACCTGATGCCAGCCACTCGGCCATGTTGGTCAGCCTTGATGCCTGTATCCACTGCAATCTCTGTGTGCGCGCCTGCCGCGAGGTTCAGGTTAATGACGTCATCGGCATGGCTTTTAGAGGCAGCAACTCAAAAATTATTTTCGATTTTAATGACGAAATGGGAGCCAGCACCTGTGTCGCCTGTGGCGAATGCGTCCAGGCCTGCCCCACTGGTGCGCTGATGGAAAAGAGCCGTGTTGATGAAAACGGGATTGGCTCGATAAAACCGGATCAGGCCGTCAACAGCCTGTGTCCTTATTGCGGCGTCGGCTGCCAACTCACCTTCAACGTCAAGGATGATAAACTTCTTTCCGTCGATGGGCGCGACGGTCCGGCCAATGAAAACCGTCTCTGCGTCAAGGGGCGCTTCGGCTTTGATTACATTCACCACCCGGAACGCCTGACCGTGCCGCTGATCCGCAAGGACGGCGTCGCCAAGGACGCAGAAGAAAAACTCGACCCGGCCAATCCATTCACCCATTTTCGCGAGGCAAGTTGGGAAGAGGCTTTGGAAAAAGCCGCCTCTGGCCTGAAAAAGATTCGCGACAATGACGGCTCCCAGGCGCTGGCCGGTTTTGGCTGCGCCAAAGGGTCGAATGAAGAGGCCTATCTTTTCCAGAAACTTGTGCGCACCGGCTTCCATACCAATAACATCGATCATTGCACCCGGCTCTGCCACGCCTCATCAGTCACCGCCCTGCTTGAGGGCACAGGCTCGGGTGCCGTCAGCGCGCCGGTTTCCGAATGCGCCAATTCCGACGTTATCATCGTTATCGGGGCGCGGCCCGCCCAGAACCATCCCGTCGCCGCCACCTTCATCAAGAACGCGGTAAAAAAGGGCGCCACTCTGATCGTCATGGACCCGCGCAGTCAGGCATTGTCGCGCCACGCCGATCATATGGTTCAGTTCAAACCGGGAAGCGATGTCGCACTTCTCAATGCCATTATCAACGTCATCATCACTGATGAACTTTATGACCCCAAATACGTCGAAGAGCATACCGAAGGCTTTGAAGAATTGAAGGAGCATGTGGCTCTCTTCACGCCTGAAGAAATGGAGCCGATTTGCGGTGTCCGCGCCATCAAGATTCGCCGGGTCGCCCATCTCTACGCGAAATCAAAGGCCTCAATGATTTTCTGGGGCATGGGCGTTTCCCAGCACGTACACGGCACCGACAACGCCCGCTGCCTGATCGCCCTCGCCCTGCTGACCGGAAACATTGGCCGGCCAGGTACTGGTCTGCACCCCCTGCGCGGCCAGAACAACGTCCAGGGGGCATCCGATGTCGGTCTGATTCCCATGGTTTTTCCGGATTATCAGCCGATCACCGATCCCAAGGTACACGCCTTTTTTGAGGATTTCTGGGGAACCAAGCTTAATTCAGAAGTTGGCTTGACCGTGGTCGAAATCATGGGGGCGATTAACGACAAAGATATCAAGGGCCTCTATGTGATGGGTGAGAACCCCGCCATGTCCGACCCCGATGCCGGCCATGCCCGCAAGGCCATGGCAAAACTTGACCATCTCGTCGTTCAGGATATTTTTCTCACCGAAACCGCCTATCTTGCCGATGTGGTTCTCCCCGCCTCGGCCTTCCCCGAAAAAGACGGATCCTTCACCAATACCGACCGCCGGGTTCAGCTTGCCCGTCAGGCCGTCAATCCGCCGGGCGACGCCCGTCAGGACTGGTGGATCATCCAGGAAATCGCTAGGGGAATCGGACTTGATTGGACCTATACCCATCCCCGAGATATTTTTGCCGAGTTGCGCCAGTGCATGCCGTCAATTGCTGGCATCTCCTGGGAACGGTTGGAAAAAGAAGGAGCGGTAACCTACCCTTGTGAATCGGAAGACGATCCGGGGCAACCTCTTATCTTCACTGAAAGTTTCCTCACTCCTTCGGGCCGCGGCAAGTTTATCCCCACCGACGTTCTCCCGCCCGACGAAACGCCGGACAATGACTATCCCATGGTGCTGACTACGGGACGCCTTCTGGAGCACTGGCACACAGGCTCAATGACACGGCGCGCCACCATATTGAATGAAATCGAACCCGAGGCCTACGTCCACGTCTCACCCGGCGACATGAGCCAATACGGCCTAGAGCCAGGTGATATGGTTGTTGTTACCTCGCGTCGTGGAAAACTGGAACTTAAAGTCCGGGCAGACAGACAAGTCCCGCCGGGCATGATCTTCATTCCATTCTGCTTCCGCGAAGCACCGGCCAATATGCTGACCAATCCGGCGCTTGATCCGGCGGCGAAGATTCCAGAACTTAAATATTGCGCCGCCAAACTGGAAAAACTCAGTGCCACCTGAAATGCCTAATATATTATGACGCAAAAAGGGGGAGGCTTTTGGGCCTCCCCCTTTTTCTATCCTTGGATCCTCTCCCGCAAGAGAGTGAGGATCAGGTCATCTCATCTTCAAGCTCTTCGGCCGTCATGTGATGCTTCTCATGCACAGGCCCGATGAGATAATTGGCAACGAATGCAATCGCCAGCAACGCCGCCATACAATACATCGTAGTATCGTAGAGCGAACTCGACGGATCGATAGTGCCTGCTGGCATGATCTCCATCAGATTGGAAACGGTGACGGTCTTTGCCTTGATCAGGGAATCGAGCTGGTCGATGCCAGCGCCAAACGCCGCCTGAAATGCCTCTGGACTGGCCTTGCCGGCAAGATCGTGAATGGCAGCGGTCACCGACTGACTGCGAAGATAACCGATTGCCGCTGGACCGAGAACGCCCGCGGTACTCCAGGCCGTCAACAGACGGCCATGGATACCACCGACGAACTTGGTGCCAAAGATATCCGCCAGATAAGCAGGAATGGTGGCAAAGCCACCGCCATACATGGTGAAGATAACCATGGTGGCACCGTAGAAGGTGACCAGCCACATCACCTGAGGTGAGGCACTGACCGCCTGGGCGGAATACGGAATCGACAGGTAAAGAAGAATACCGAGACCGAAGAAAATGTAATAGGTCATCTTACGGCCGATATAGTCCGACATACTGGCCCAGAAGAAGCGTCCGACCATATTAAAGGCGCTGATCATAATGACGTAAAATGAGGCAAACCCGGCATCAACAATCCAGGGAAGCGTCGAGCCGAAAATATCCGTCATCATGGTCTTGGCGACACCGATGACGCCGATCCCGGCGGTGACGTTGAAACACAAAACGACCCACAGGAAATAGAACTGCGGAGTTTTCAGGGCCTGATCGATATCGACATGATTCTGGGTGATCATTTTTTTTGCCGCAGCGGATTCATCAGGCGGTGTCCAGCCCTCTGGTGTCCAGCCCTTTGCCGGAATACGGTAAGAGAAAGCGGCAATGGTCATGACGACGAAATAGATCAGACCGAGGGAGAAAAAGGCCCCCGCCACACCGGTATCCCCGGTGCCGGCAAGATAAACTCCTTCGGGACCGGGAACAATCATCCGGCCGACTTCATTGGCGCCGACAATGACAACTTCCTGTAATTTACCGCCAATTTCGACCATGCGTCTGCCAGCATCGGTAACCAGGTTAACCGCATCGACAGCGCCGAGATATTGCGGGGCCTCGTAGAAAAGCTTGAGAAAATAATTGATTGAAGGGGCACCAATCATGGCACCACCGCCAAAGCCCATGATCGCCATTCCGGTGGCCATGCCACGACGGTCGGGGAACCAACGGATCAGGGTGCTGACCGGCGAGACATATCCAAGCCCCAGCCCACAGCCGCCGATGACGCCATAACCGAGATAAATCAACCACAGTTGATGGGTGAGAATGCCGGCGCCGCCGACCAAAAATCCGCCGCCCCAGCAGCAGGCAGCGACAAAACCGACCATTCGCGGGCCGACTTTTTCCAACCATTTTCCGGCAAAGGCCGCAGAAAGGCCGAGAAAGACGATGGCGACGGAAAAAATCCACAAAACCTGCTGTAAGTCCCAGTCCCCAGGGGCTGGCGCGACAACACCGATGGCCTTTGTCAAAGGAAGGTTGAAGATGCTCCAGGCGTAAACCGAGCCAATGCAGAGATGAATAGCGATGGAGGCCGGAGGAACCAGCCAGCGGTTGAACCCCGGCTTGGCAATAATGTGTTCCTTGGCAAGATTATGGATAATTTTTTCTATGAACCCCGGCACAAAATCTTCCCCTCTATAAAAACTTGCGATAAAGCGCGGACAGCGACAGAAATCAAAAAATCGCCCCCCATGATCAAGCTAAAGGAGAATGGCAAACGTAGCTTAGGCTGTCCAGTTTAGAAGCTCAAATCAGGCCTTTATCTGCTTTTTTATCCTTTATCAGGTTTTCGGCGACCTCCAGGTCTTCAAGACGGTTGACGTTGAAGAAGGGATCAAGAGGTTCTGCCGGAAAATCAGCCACAGCCAGACGGTAACGGCTGGTCCAGACATCGACCTTGCGAATATCCTCCTCCACCATGGCCCGGCG
>JABJES010000033.1 GCA_018663165.1 Rhodospirillaceae bacterium | reverse complement strand
CGTAATTGAAGGTCGCGCCAACGTAAGGCATCCAGACCGGGAAATAATAACTCACCCGGCCGCCGACCGAGATCCGCCCCAAGGGCATATCGATCTGCGCCACCTTAGTGCCGCCAGTGATTATATATTCGTCGGTGACGGAATGGGAGCGCGTATAGGTGAGATTACCGAGGACGTTAAAGCGGTCAAACCATTTCGAGCCGTTGAGCGTTAGCGAGCCGGCATAATTGCGCGACTGGCTCTCGCCCCTTGTATTCCCGGTGCGCAGATCAACATTGGAAACGCCGTAGCTGAAGGTGGCGCCAGTTCCCCAGTCGATGCCGTAATAATTACCCAGAAGATAAGAGATATAGGGGGTAATCGAATGACCGGTCGAACCGACCTCGTTGGTGGTCTGGGCGCCAAAGGTATGGCCGTCGATGACGATGAAGACCTGCTGAACGTCTATCGCGCCTGCCTGAGCCTTTACGACGAGGGTATTGAGGGAGAGGGCGATTCCAATCCCTTCGATGTCTTTCCCGGCATGTTGCCGGAGATCGATCTTGCCACCTGTAGCAGTGGCGAGGCGGCCATCGCCTTGATCAAAAAAGCGGACGAAGACAATACCCCCTTTGATATTGCCTTCATTGATATCCAGATGCCCCCCGGCATTGACGGCATTACTACAGCCGAGGAAATCAGAAAAATCGACCCCGATATTCTGCTTTCATTTGTCACCAGCTTTGAATCGATTCATCCTGCCGAAATCGGCCAAAGGGTTCCCCCCGTCGACCGGCTTTTCTTTCTTAAAAAGCCCTTCCACTATATGGAAATCCAGCAATTGGCGATTGCCCTCGGCGCGCGCCGTCAGGCGGAAGAAAAGCTGCGGCAGATGATCCAGAAAATCGGTCGCTAACCGGTTCGCACCACCTCTTGGCCAGTAAATAATCCCCGGTGTCTCAGAACCTTTCGATCACGAGCGAGACAACCAGCGGTGGAACAAGGTTCAAAAAATAAAAAACCCCACCTCTGGCCTTAGCCGGAAGCGGGGTTTTATAAAGACTTAATCTTCGACGACGAGATTCTCAGCCGATTCCTTGCCGTTTTGACCCTGAACGAGTTCGTATTCGATCTTTTGCCCCTCGCGAAGCGTCGTCAGACCGGCGCGCTCAACGCTGGAAATATGGATGAAAGCATCCTTTCCACCATCTTCGGGCTCGACGAATCCATAACCCTTAGTCGGGTTAAACCATTTAACAGTGCCTCTAGCCATAATAACTCCTTCGTGGACAGTAAAGTTGACGCTCCGCAAACCAAAATGGAACGCCAGGAAACAAACGTTCGAGATGTCTGGTGGAAATCAGGCTAGACGGTCGAAACTGCTAACAAGATACGCCAGCGTCTTGTGGAACGCATGTGTTCCGTATAAAGATTCTTTCACTACTTGTAACCTAGAAATACCCCCAGTTAAGCATTCAAGATACTTCTATAGTGAAACGGTAGCGCCAAATTTCAACTGTGAAAAGAAGTTTTATTGTTTTGCCAAAACAAGCAAAGCAGCCAGGAACCCGGCGCGGAATATATTTATTTTAAGACTGGTCCTGATAGCGCCGCATGAGAATGCTCTCGAAGATTTCATAAGCCTTCTCACCGAGCACCGGAATCTCACAGGAGAGCTCCTTCTTCACCGGATTATAGCGTATCACGCTGACCTTGACGTTGACCGGCGTGCCGTTCGTGCCGGGCGGCGTGATGCGAGTAACGGTAATCTCATCACCGTGCTTGATCTTGCCATTGACCCCCCGCAGACGAAAACCGCCAAAGCCCCAGTCGATGGTTTCAAATGCCTTATTGGCAATGGTCAGACGCAGGACCGGCTCGGTCTGTCGGTGGTCTTTGCGAATATGAGGGCGTTTTTTTCCGATAACGGCCATTTAAAAACTCCAGCCTTTCAAGTCGTGTAAGGTCAGAATATTGCCCTTATTATAACTTTATGGTTAACAAAAGAAAAAGGCCTTACCAGTCATCAATAGGTGCAACTGCCGCCGGTCAAAAGTTTCCCTCCGCCCTTGAGGTCCATCCACAGGGTAAAACCCTTGTCGAGAACCGCCTGCAGTTCCGGCCCCATCGGTGGGCAGGCGTCTTTCAGAAAAGAAGCCCGCTGGATGCTGCTGACACGATTGAAAACATCGATCGTTTCCTGATCAGTCAGTTTTATTTCCAGCTTGATGGTGCCATCGGTGACGCTGGCGGAAGCCAAATGCCAATTCGCGCCTGGAAAATGCCTTTCCGCATAATGACCGATCTGGACCGCCTCCTGATTAGACATATCGCCGGTGGTCGGACGGAACAGGGCAAATCCGATCAGACCGATAAGAACGAGACTAAGAGCAACGATTGTCGGGAGATTCGACGACTTTTTATCCTGCACCGGGCTCACATACGGCCCTGGTGGATGGAGTCGTCTTTGGGTCTCGACAGCCGCCATATGACGAAGTTCCTCTTCCATATGATGAAAGAGGTCGACGACCTTCTTGCGCAGCCCCTCTATTTCATCGTTTGGCGCATCATCGGGCACAATGCGGTTGAGCTCAGCGGCGTATTTCTGTTCCTTGGCCTCGTCATGCTCGTGCTGAAAAAGCCCATGGATGACCAACGCCGCGCATTGTTTTAATAGCACAGGTGTATGGGCCTGAGTGACCACACCGATGAAACCGTTGCGCTTGCCCTCAAACACGCGCCCCCAATCGGTCGTGCCGTCGGGCAGATGAGGCCAATCATCAGGTTTAGGCTTCGCCATGAGTATTTGATCTTAAATAATTTCAGCAATATTCAGACATCATAGCGGCGAAGGGTATATTCAATCAATCCGCCCGGCATTTTAGCCACTGGATCATCCCTCTCACGCTGGCGTAAGCTATCTCATCCAAGCAATGAAAGGAGAGACCGTGATGCCCCGGACCCTTCTTGTCTTCGCTGCCCTGGCCGCCCTGTTCTTTTACGGCGGGTGGGTAATGCAGGGCGAATCCCTGGATTACGAACCGCCTTCAGTTGCGCCGGGGCCCTTATCCCGTCAGACGATTTCGGTTGCCGAGGCCTATCGCCGCCTGCCCCATCGGCAGATGTCGTATCGCGCCGGGGACAAAAAGATCGATGCGGCGGCG
>JABJES010000034.1 GCA_018663165.1 Rhodospirillaceae bacterium | reverse complement strand
TTGAGGCGATCCGCATTCTGGGTATGGAAAAAACGGTGCGTTTTTATCAGGCCTCGACCTCGGAGCTTTACGGCAACACACCGCCACCGCAAAACGAGAGTAGTCCGTTTCAACCGCGCAGCCCCTATGGCGCGGCCAAGCTTTACGCTTATTGGATTACGATCAACTATCGGGAATCCTATAATCTTCACGCATCGAACGGCATTCTCTTCAATCACGAGGGGCCGACCAGAGGCGAGACGTTTGTCACCCGCAAGATCACCCGTGCGGTGGCCGCTATTAAACTCGGCCTGCAGAATAAAATTCACCTCGGCAATCTTGATGCAGCGCGGGACTGGGGTCATGCTCGCGACTACGTAGAAGGAATGTGGCGTATTCTCCAGCAGGACATTCCCGACGATTATGTTCTTGCCACCGGGCAGAGCCATTCGGTGCGGGAATTCGTCGAGCTGGCCTTTACCAATATCGGCCGCACTATTGAATGGCGCGGCAAGGGTGTTGATGAAAAGGGCATTGATGCCGCCACCGGGGATGTGCTGATCGAGATCGACCCCCGCTATTTCCGCCCGGCGGAAGTTGACCATCTTCGTGGCGATCCCTCAAAGGCCGAACGGGTTCTTGGCTGGCGCCATCAGACAAGCTTTGCCGATCTGGTGAATGAAATGGTCGAGGCTGATCTGCTTGCCGTTGCTGGTGAAAAGGAACGCAGGAATACCAATGATGAATGATCTTCCCTTCTCTCTGGAAGGCCGCAAGGTTTGGGTCGCCGGTCATACGGGCATGGTGGGGGCGGCGATCATGGGCCGTCTGGCTGCTGAGAATTGCAACATCCTCACGGTTCCTCACCGGGATCTCGATTTACGCCGCCAGGCTGAAGTCGAATCCTGGATGGCGGCCGCCAAGCCCGATGCGATCTTTCTCGCTGCGGCCACTGTCGGCGGTATTCTCGCTAACGATACCCGCCCCGCCGAGTTCATTTACGATAATCTGATTATTGAGGCCAATATCATCCATGCCGCCTGGACGAACCAGGTCAAGAAACTGCTTTTTCTCGGCTCGTCGTGTATCTATCCCCGGCTCGCCCCTCAGCCGATGGTCGAGGCTGCCCTGCTCGGCGGGCCTCTGGAGCCGACCAATCAATGGTATGCGATGGCCAAGATTTCCGGCATCAAGCTGTGTCAGGCTTTTCGCCGCCAGTATGGCTGCGATTTCATCTCCGCCCAGCCGACCAATCTCTATGGACCCCATGACACATATGATTTGCAGGGCAGTCACGTTATTCCAGCAATGATCATGAAGGTGCACGCCGCCAAGGAAAGCAGTAGTGAGAGTGTCGAGATCTGGGGTACCGGAAAACCCAAGCGCGAATTTCTTTATGTTGATGACCTTGCCGATGCCCTGATCTTCATGATGAAAAATACATCCGAAGAATCCCACATCAATGTCGGCACCGGCGTGGACGTGACGATTGCCGAATTGGCCGAAACCATCGCCCGTGTGGTCGGGTTTGAGGGCCGCTTTGACTATAACACCGATAAGCCCGACGGCGCGCCGCGCAAGCTGCTTGATGTCGGCCTGCTTGAAGGCCTTGGGTGGACGGCGCAAACCGGCCTCGAAGAAGGGTTGGGAAAAGCCTATCAGTGGTATCTCGATAATGTCGCGCAAGGCGGTAAAACCGCCTGATTCTCCTTTGTTTCATTGGGGATTTTCTAAATCTGGAAAAAGATGCTAGACTGGCGCTTCCATGGATTTCCCGGTTGGGTTTCATGGGCTTCCTGTGGGAGGGAAGTGAGGCGCAATTCGCGCTTTGACTAAGGCATACAAACCATAATTCTGTTTGCTTGTTATCAGGCGGCGAGTTGGTTTGTTGGTTTCTGCGGCCAGGATGGCCCGCAATATCTGTGTTCATACGCCAGGACGGCTCGCATTTAGTGTTGGAGCGCGTTCGGGTATGAGCGATCTCACAATTCTGCTGGGCAATATCGGCACTTTTTATGCCGCTACTCTGCCCGATACGACACAGCTTGCTTCCAAGAGCGAGCCCAAGCAGACTCTGCGTTCAGAGGAAGACGGTGCCGGTCTCGACAATCCCCCGAAAGATGTTTTTAATAATCGGTTCGGCATCCAGAGCGAGGCTATTAAGGCTGCTGCTGCCAATGCCCGTCAGGTCATCGCCCTTTTGCAGGTGGCGCAAGCGGCGCTGAAACTAATCGATCCTCTGGTTGATGAGTTGCAGAGTCTGGCGGCGCAAGCGGCGGACAGCGACCTTTCGGACCATGAGCGCGCCATTCTCGATTTTCAGTTCAAGGAAAAACGCGATGAGATTGACGCCATTGCTAATGACGCCAATTTCCAGGGCCAGCAATTGCTTGCCGCCGACAAGACCTTTAGCGTCAAGGTTGGCTCGGGCGACAGCAGCGACGACAGTTTTGACATCACCCTGCTTTCAGCCCTCAGCGGCAGTTTGGCGACGGGGCTTGATACGGCTTCCCTGGATAGTTTCAGTAATGCCCAATCGGCGCAGACATTGGCCGAAACAGCACAAAATGCGATCGCCGACCGGCTTTCCTCGGTTTCGGGTAACCTCAAACGGCTAGGCTACGCCGCCCAGAACCTTTCTTCAGAGCGCGCCGCAACTCTGGAGTTGGCTGAGGCCCGCCAGTTGGCGATGCGGGTCAGCGACGAACTGGTATTGAGTGTGAAATTCTCGATTCCCGATCAGGTTTCCGCATTGGTCTCCAATTTCAGGATTATCAGCCTGGTGGCTTGATCCGGCCTTTTTATCCCGATCCCCTCTTTTTCCGCCTTTTCCGCCTTTTCCGCCTCCCTTGAGATCGCGGTTGCAGGCTGTCATAAAAATCCCTATTTTCGGCCCGAACTGATGGGGCGTGGCCAAGTGGTAAGGCGCCGGTTTTTGGTATCGGTATTCGCAGGTTCGAATCCTGCCGCCCCAGCCAGTTCCTTTTCGACCCCTGCGCCGACAGTTGGCTTGCGAAGGCTCAAACCCGGTGAGATAATCTTGGACATAGAAAAGTTTTAAGAAAATCACTCGGGGGGGTGCACATGAGCGACGAGGCCGCGCCAAAAATACTTGATCTTCCAATTGGTCTGTCTGCCTCCGGCTCAAGGCTTGAATTTGACAGCCTTGGTCAGGTCGAGGTTCCCGCCGAGCATTATTGGGGTGCTCAAACCCAGCGCAGCCTGATCCATTTCAATATCGGCAACGACCGTATGCCTAAGGAAGTTTATCACGCCTACGGCTATGTCAAAAAGGCCGCCGCAATCGTCAACACCAAGGCCGGACGGTTGCCGGCGTGGAAGGGCAAGCTCATCGAGGCGGTGTGCGATGAGGTCATCAGCGGCGCCCTTGACGACGAATTTCCGCTTTATGTCTGGCAGACCGGGTCAGGCACCCAATCCAACATGAACCTTAATGAGGTTATATCCAATCGCTGCATTCAGCTGGCTGGCGGAGAGCTCGGGTCGCAGACGCCCATTCACCCGAACGATCACGTCAATATGGGTCAGTCGAGCAACGACACATTCCCCACCGCCATGCATATCGCGGCATGTAAAATGGCCAATGATAAAACCATTCCGGCCTTAAAAGCCCTTCGAGACGCCCTTGATGCGAAGGCAATAAAGTGGGCCGATGTGGTCAAGATTGGCCGCACCCATCTGCAGGACGCAACGCCTTTGACCGTCGGTCAGGAATGGTCGGGCTATGTCGGGGCGCTGGATGATGCGATCACCGAACTCCAACACGCCACCGACGGCCTTCATCAGGTCGCCATGGGCGGCACGGCCGTGGGAACCGGGCTCAACGCGCCGGCTGGTTTTGGCGATCAGGTCGCCAAGGTTCTGTCAAAGCTGACCGGCATTCCGATCAAGACGGCGACCAACAAATTTACCGCCCAGGGAACC
>JABJES010000292.1 GCA_018663165.1 Rhodospirillaceae bacterium | reverse complement strand
CGCCGCCGACCAGAGCCGGCAGAGAGGCCGAATGATGGGGGGCGCGAAAGGCGCGCTGGCGCGACAGGGTGCCGTTCGGCAATTGCCCGGCGATTGAATGGATCATGCTCGTTTCAAGCACTTCTGCAGATGAAAGCGGTGGCAGAAGGCCCGGCAGACGGGCGGCGAGCATGGATTTTCCGGCACCCGGCGGGCCGGTCATCAACAGGCTGTGGCCGCCGGTTGCAGCAATTTCCAGTGCCCGTTTGGCGGTTTCCTGGCCTTTGATGTCGGCGAGGTCGGGCAGGGGGCCTGCAGAATTGGCGTCAACGTCTTTGCCATGGTCCGGTTTGGGCGGGCTTAGAATCTGGGTGCCCTTGAAATGATTGATCAGCGATAAAAGACTATCGGGGGCCAGTAATCGGTCATTGCCGGAAAAGGCGGCCTCACTGCCGCAGGCCTGGGGACAGATCAGCCCCCGCCCTTGGGCGTTGGCGGTCACGGCAACGGGCAACACGCCGTTGACCGGCGCAATGCGACCATCAAGCGCCAGTTCGCCGAGAACCACATAATCGGCAAGCTCAAGATGATCAATTACTCCCATGGCGGCGAGCAGGCCAAGGGCGATGGGCAAATCAAAATGACTGCCTTCTTTCTGTAAATCGGCCGGGGCGAGATTGATCGTGATGCGCTTGGGGGGCAGGGCCAGCGCAATGGCACCCAGAGCCGCGCGCACCCGCTCGCGGGATTCAGCCACCGCCTTGTCGGGCAGGCCGACAATGGTAAAGGCGGGCAATCCGCTGGCCATTTGCACCTGGACATCGACCGGCAAAACCTCAATGCCGGAAAAAGCCACTGTGTTGATTCGCGCCACCATTACTGCGCTCCCGCCCGTAAAAGGGATTAAGTACGGGAAAGCTTAAACGGAACGAAAAGAGAACACCAGCCTTGATTTCAGGCCGCCCTGAATTCGCCTGAGGGGGTGCCTAAAAAAGACAGCGGTTGGTTTACCCGGTTTTTTCTCGTGGTTGTTAATCGATGGCTGACGCGGCAGTATGCTGGCCGAGGAAATAAGAATTATTGAGGGTGTCAGGTAACGTGGTTTCTCTTGTACAGGCGCACGCTTCCCGCCAGAGCGGCCAGGCCAGCCATAGGGTGGTTGCCTGTCTTGGCGGCGATCAGACGGTCTTGGAAGAAAGACCAACACCGGTACCGGGTAAGGGCGAAATTCTTCTCGGCCTGCGTGTGGTGGGTTTTTGCGGCACCGATTTGTTCAAGCTCGATTCCGACAGTGCGGGTGTTGGCACCGTACTTGGCCACGAGCTGGTGGGTGATGTTATTGCATTGGGGCCTGGCGTCAGTGGTTTTGCCGAAGGTGATCGGGTGGTCGTTCCGCATCATGTTCCCTGTGGTGAATGCCATCTGTGCAATTGTGGCAATGAAACCATGTGCGATGTTTTCCGGGAGAATCTTTTCGAGCCGGGGGCCTTCGCTGATACCATTTTAATCAAATCACGGGCTGTGACATTTGCCGCGCGTCGTCTTCCAGATCACATGTCCGACGAGGCGGCGGTTTTTATGGAGCCTGCGGCTTGTGTGCTGCGGGGCGTTCATCGCGCCGGGATAGAGACCGGCGGTTCGGCGGTGGTGCTGGGGGCGGGAAGCATGGGGCTTCTCCATTTGCTGGTGCTGCGCGCCGCCCCTCCCGATTGTCGCGTCATCGTCGTTGATCCTGTTGCCGAGAGACGCGCTCTGGCGGAAAAACTGGGCGCTCAGTACACGGCGGCACCCGGAGAGGATGCGGCGGGGGCGGTTCGCGCCGCCACCGATGGTTTGGGCGTTGATGCCGTATTCGACACCGTGGGTGGAAATCAAACCCTGGAGGCGGGGCTTGAACTGACACGTCAGGGTGGCACGGTGGTGCTGTTCGCCCATGCCCCTGATGGCGGCAAGGCCGGGTTCGATCTCAATAATTTATTCAAATATGAACGCCGTCTTATCGGCACCTATTCCGGTGCAATAAAGGAACAGGCGGAGATCTTCGATCTTATGGACAAGGGCGCGCTTGATCCCTCGCCTCTCGTCAGCCACAAGATGCCGCTGGATGATTTCGAGCAGGCGCTTTCTTTGGTGCGCAATCATCAGGCCCTTAAAATTCTGTTCACGCCGTCGCGGGCCGGTGCGGAGGCATAATGGACATGCAGGAAACAATGCGCGGCGCAATGTTGCTGGGTCCCGAACAGATTGAAATCCGTGAGGTTCCGGTTCGCCGTCCGGGGCCGGGGGAAATTCTTCTCAGCATTGAAGCCGCCACAACCTGCGGCACTGACGTCAAGGTGTACCGGCGCGGCGGCCATCCCCGCATGTTGCAAGTGCCGGCCCTGTTCGGCCATGAAATGGCCGGAAGTGTGGCGGCAATCGGCGAGGGGGTTAGCGCATTTGCCAAAGGCGACAAGGTGGTGGTGGCCAATTCCGCCCCTTGCGGTTCTTGTGGTTTTTGCCGGATGGGGCGCGAAAACCTGTGCGAGGATTTGCACTATATCAACGGTGCCTATGCGGAATTTATACTCGTCCCGGAACGCTTTGTTGAGCGCAATACCTATCTCATTCCCGACGGCCTTTCCTTTGAGCGGGCCGCCTTGAGCGAGCCTTTAGGCTGTGTGATTCACGGAATCAATGCCTGCGATCTTTCCCGTTACGGCAAACCCGGCGAGGCGGAAATTCTGCTTTTTGGTGCCGGTCCTATCGGTCTGCTCTTCGTTGCCGCATTGGCGGCGCAAGGCCACCGGGTTCTGCTGGCCGATCCCAATCCCGACCGTCTTGAGGCGGGCAAGAAGCTGGGTGCGGCAGAAGCTTTTGAAATTGCCCGGGGTGGCGGCCAGGCCGAATTGGTGCGCGCCAAGACCGACGGCGGCAAGGGGGCAAGCATTGCCGTGGATTGCTCCGGGGTACCGGAGGTGTGGCTCGATGCCATCTCTTGCGTGCGGCCGGGTGGTCTGGTCAATCTTTTCGGCGG
>JABJES010000035.1 GCA_018663165.1 Rhodospirillaceae bacterium | reverse complement strand
CGCTTTCATGGGAAGCAGCGGCGCTAACGCGCCTAATCTTCCTGCTTTGCCATCGATTTGATAAGGTCGAAAACCTTCCGCCTTACCTTGGGGTCGGTGATCTTGTAATAGGCGCGAACCAATTCAAGGGTTTCGCGCTTGGCCAGAGGATCGGGCTCGTAGTCGCTCCCTTCCTCAGACATCCCCATTCCGCCGACCTTTCCAGCCGATGTTTCGACAACAATGTCGTCGAAGAAATAGGAGACCGGCACATCGAGAATCCGCGACAGGTGAAAAAGCCGGCTGGCGCCGATCCGATTGGCCCCGCGTTCGTATTTCTGAACCTGCTGAAAGGTCAGCCCGAGAGCCGCACCAAGCTTTTCCTGGCTTAAACCGAGCAGAGTGCGGCGTAAACGCACCCGCGACCCAACATAAATATCGACAGGATTGGGCGTACCCGGCTTGCTTTTTCCATGGATAGCGACGGCGGCTGATGAGGTCATGATTTCCAAGATTATGAAGAGGGAAAAGAGAAAATGAAGCTTGTCGCCTGACTTAATATGTCATGCTATCGCGTGCCGTCAAACGATTAAATTTTCGTCAAATTTTAGAGGTATTTGCCCCTCATTTTATTATGGGTTTAATCCCTGAGCGCGAAAATTACGGCTGGCGATAACCGCGACCAGGGCCGACATAATCAGCAAAATCAGAAAAACAAGATCACCAAACCGGCCATAGGGCGGGGCTTGGTCCAGGGGGCGCGGCAGGGGCGCGAACAACACCCCCTCTTTTCCAAGACCAAGGCTGGCCGTTGTGCGCCCATAGGCGTCGACCACGCCGGATATGCCGGTATTGGCCACCCGCACCAGGGGCAGGCCTTCTTCCACCGCGCGCAGACGAGCCGCCTGAAAATGTTGATAGGGACCGCCGGAATGACCAAACCAACCGTCATTGGTAATGTTGAGAAGCCAGGCCGGGCGATCACCGATGGCGGTTACCGCGCCGGGGAAAATACCCTCATAACAGATCAGCGGACTAAAGGGTGGCAACCCGGCGAGATCGAGGGTCACAGGGCCAGGACCGGCAAAAAAATCACCCCGTCCGGGGACCAGTCGCTCCAAAGGCAGGATCCCCCGCAAAGGAACGTATTCGCCGAAAGGGACCAGATGTGTCTTGTCGTAAACCCCCGCCACCGCGCCCTTGGCTGTAAGGGCGAACAAGGCGTTGCGATAGCGCGGCTGGCCAGTTTCGTCAGGGGCGACCCGCGGCGCACCGGTTAAAAGATAGCCGCCGGGAGGAATTGCCATAGCCATCGCCGTCCGGGCGCTCTGGTCGCGGCCAACATCGTATGGAACCGCTGTTTCCGGCCAGATGACGACAGTCAGAGGAGCGGGCTCTTCGGTGGTTTCCGCTTTACCGGCAGCAATCGGAATCGATTGGGAGAGCGCAAGATATTTTTTGAAATGAGCCCGGCGTAGCTCAGGTAGCCACTTATCGCCCTGATCGATATTGGCCTGAACCAGGGCCAGACGGATGCCGGGCGTCTCGTCACCGCCGAGCGGCAACGCCCCGGAAAGCCGCCACAGGCCACCGGCAAAAACCATCACCACCAGCACCGTCGCCACCAGCAAGGTTGCCGACACAGGCCCCCGCCGAGGGCCGGGGCCATCGCCGAGAGTGGCCGGGGCGCTGGCACAAAAAACCGTCAGCAGGCTTAACCCCCAGACCCCCGTCAGGGCGGCGAGCTGGATCAGCCCATCGGAAAAACCAAGACTGATCCCCACCGGGTTCCAGGGAAAGCCGGTAAGGATATGACCGCGCAGCCACTCGGCGACCGTCCAGGCAATGGCCAGGGCAATGACACGCGGCGACCCGCGATCGGCGATAAACCCGCCAAGCCGCGCCCAGACAACCAACAGCGTCGCGATGCCTGGAAAAACAGCCAGGCCAACCCCCATGCCAAGAACCGCAAAAGGAGCCATCCAGCCATATTGTTCCGCATCGACAAAAAAGGCGAAGGCAATCCAGTACAACCCGGCGGCAAACCAGCCCAGACCAAAGCCCCAGCCAATGACAAAGGCGCTGCGGCGACACTGGGTACCATCGAGCAGCCAGATCAGGCCGCTAAAGGAAACAAAAAGAATCGGAACGGCATAAAGCGGCGGCAGGGACATGGTGGCCAGTGCGCCGAAAAGAACGGCCAGTCCAAACCGTCGCCAACCGGTCAGAGCCGCAAGACGGGATGCCAACTGTGGCAAAGAAAAGCCGCTTAACGTCATCACGTCCCGGTATCGGACTTTACATCCGGCGATCCTGCGGGTTTTGCCGGTTTTGCGGGTTTTGCCGATTCTCCCTCTTCATCCGGCAGGATACCGGTATCCACCTGCTGCTTGTCAGACCCGGCAGGCGGCCCCATCTGGACGCAAAGCCGCTTGATGCGGCGGGGATCAGCATCGAGAACCTCAAATTGGTGACCATCGGGATGAACAATAACCTCGCCACGACCGGGCACCCGACCGGCCAGGGAAAAGACGAGGCCGCCCAGGGTATCGATATCCTCTTCGCGGTCGGCAGGGCTCAACAAGGGGCCGACCTTT
>JABJES010000150.1 GCA_018663165.1 Rhodospirillaceae bacterium | reverse complement strand
TTAAAGCTAAATTAGCTTTAAAACGACCATTGTAACGTCGTCACGAACGATGGCGTCACCGCGAAACTCAGCCAGAGATTCGGTAATTTTCCGGCAGATTTCAGCCGCTTTTTTCCCTTTATTGGTGCGGATAACGTCACGAAATCTGTCCTTGCCGAACATGTCCCCGCTACTATTACGGGTTTCCCAAACCCCGTCTGTGGCAACGGTCACAATATGGCCAATTGGAAAATCGGCTGTTTCCGTTTCGCTGTAAGACCAGTCAGGATCAATGCCAAGGGGAATATCGCCCCCGGCCAGCTCTGAAAAGGCGTCTGTTTCGGGATTATAGACCAGCGCCGGGTCATGACCGGCACTGACCCAGCTCAGTCGGCGCTGCGGGGCATGGATGATGGCGCAAAACAGGGTCATGAAACGGCCGCCCTGAATGTCCAGGGTCAGGCGGCGGTTGACCTCGCCGATCAGGCCTGAGAGCGATTGCGTGCTGCCGGCCAGCCCGTGCAACAGGGCGCGTGCAGTCGCCATCAGCAACGCGCTGGCGGCCCCGTGGCCCGATACATCGCCGACGGCAATCGCGTGGCAACCGCTTAATTCCTCATTGGCGCAGACATTGGAAAGATCGAGAAAGTCGAGATAGTCGCCGCCGATCTCGTCACAGGAAATGCTGGTTCCGGCGATATCGAAACCAGGAATATCCGGTGATTTCTTTGGAATGAGATTTTCCTGAACTTCCTTGGCCAGGTTCAGCCCCTTGATCATCCGCAGACGGTCTTCGAGCATTGGCATCATTTCGTTGAAACGACAGGCCAGTTCGCCCAACTCGTCCTTGCCCCCAATTTTGGCACGAGCACCGAAATCCCCTGTCGATATTCGCCGCGCCATATCGGTCAAAGCACGGATCGGATTGGTGACGCTGCGCGCACCGTAAAAGGCGACAAGAAGGACAATGGCACCGACAATGAGGGTCGCCAGACCGGTGGAACGAAGATTTTTCAGAGTCAGGTTTTCGATAAATTGTTCACCCTGGCGCGCCTCTTCGAGCACCACATCGAGGGGCAGTATAAGCAGAAGCGCAGAACCGATATCGTCGGCCGGACCATAGGCCCAGAAAGATATCTGGCCTTCATAAGGCATCAGACGAATGCCGTAATTACCCTTTGCGATCGCCCTCAGCAGGGATTCATAACCGGCATCCTCAATCGGCGTAAAATATTCGACATTGACCCGAGGGCGCTGCCAGGTCATCCCCTCACCGTCACCGCGACGGGCAAAAATCGCCAGCTGTCCATCGCCGAAAGTCGGGCGCTCATCGACGAAAACGATCATTGCTTCTAGGCTGAGCTCCCATTCTGCCGGTACCCCGGCAAAGTGGAAGACATCTTTCATCAGGACATCGATGGCGGTAATCCCGGCAAATTCGCCGTCAGGGCCGAAAATCGGCATCGAGATCGTAAAAGCGATCTGGCCCGAGGTGGCATCGACATAAGGCAGACTCCAGAGGAATTTTTCGCCGGGTTTCCTCTGTTCGCCCGATGCGGTTCTTTGGTACCAGGGTCGCTGGCGCGGGTCGAAACCAGCAGGAAAACCGCCATGGCCGGGATAGGTGGCGAGAAGACCGCTTTTCAGAGCGGTATACTGGTGAAATATGAGATCGGGATGGGTCGACTGCAGGCGGGCATATGCTTTGACCATACCATTTAACAGGCGTTTTTCTTTTTCCGCCGCCTTTTCGTCTCCGCCGGTGGGCAGATAATAGCTCTGATAGCCGTAACTGACCTTTTGAGGGCCATGTTTTTCGCTATATGCCAAATCCGATGGGGCGCGGTCGGGATCGTCGAAATCGTGGTGATTATATGTTTTTGCTCCCTCTCCCTTGTCTGCTGCCGGGCCTTTTCCAGCTAGGGCCTTTTCCACTTCAACCGCCTGCACCTCAACTGCCAGCTCCATCAATCCCCGCGAACGCCGCAGGATCAACACCTGATCCTCGGTCATCTGCAAAAGCCGCTGGATAGCCCGGGAGCTCGCCTGTTCGTTGGTGTGGGTCGAAAGCACATTGCCCTGGTCGCGGGTGACAAGGTGATCGAACAACCCAAGGCCGATGATCGGCACCAGGGAAAGAGCGAGAAGAAGAAGCAGGAGTTTCCAGCGAATTGACATGGACGGCATTTAGACACACTCAAAGAGGGATACCAAGCCTGTCTTGTTTTCTCAGGCGCAGAAGGCTGGACAAGGCCGCCCCCCTCGCCTATGTCACCGCTATGAAAAAAGATACATCACCCTTCCCGGTTCGTGTAATCGGCGGCGGTCTCGCCGGCTCTGAAGCCGCCTGGCAGTTGGCCCGTGCCGGTATTCCCGTGATCCTCCATGAAATGCGCCCGGATCGTCCCACGCAAGCTCATCAGACCAGCAGTTTGGCCGAACTGGTTTGTTCTAATTCTCTGCGTTCGGACGATGCCACCTCTAATGCGGTTGGTGTTCTGCACGAGGAAATGCGCCGCTGCGGGTCATTGATCCTGAGCTGTGCCGATGCCAATCGGGTGCCAGCGGGCGGCGCGCTGGCGGTTGATCGTGAGGGCTATGCCGAAATGGTCGAGGCGCGGATTAACGCTGAACCGCTGATTACCCTTGAACGAGGCGAAATTGACGCCCTGCCAAAGCCTGACGCGGCACCCGATAACTGGGATTCCGTTATTATTGCCACCGGGCCATTAACGTCACCAGAGCTCGCCGCCTCAATCTGCGAGTTGACCGGGGAAGACAATCTGGCTTTTTTTGACGCTATTTCACCGATCATCCACCGGGACAGCATTGATATGTCGAAAGCCTGGATGCAGTCACGCTATGACAAGGCGTCGACAGGGGTGGTGGACAGTGTTGGCAAGGATTACATCAACTGTCCCCTTGACCAGGCCCAATATGCGGCCCTGATTGAGGCCCTGATCACCGGCGAGAAGACGGAATTTCGCGAATGGGAGCGCGACACCCCCTATTTCGAGGGTTGCCTGCCGATTGAGGTGATGGCGGAACGAGGGCCGCAGACCTTGCGTTTCGGCCCCATGAAGCCGGTCGGCCTGACCAACGAACATTCTCCCGACATCAAGGCTTATGCGGTGGTGCAATTGCGCCAGGACAACGCCCTTGGCACCATTTTCAATATGGTCGGCTTTCAGACCAAGCTCAAACACGGCGAACAAATCCGTATTTTGCGCACCATTCCCGGCCTTGAGAAGGCCGAATTCGCCCGTCTTGGCGGTCTTCACCGCAACACGTTCATTAACTCTCCGAAACAATTGGACGCCCGTTTACGCCATAAACTACGCCCGCAGTTTCGATTTGCCGGGCAGATCACCGGGGTTGAGGGATATGTGGAATCGGCGGCCATCGGATTACTCGCCGGGCGCTTTGCAGCACAGGAACGAATGGACCGGGAACTCCCGCCACCGCCGCCGGAAACCGCGCTCGGCGCTCTGCTCAGCCATATTACCGGCGGCGCTGACGCCGATACTTTTCAGCCGATGAACGTTAATTTCGGATTGTTCCCACCCCTGGAAGGTCGGGTAAAGGGCAAGCGGAACCGCAAGATCGCCCATGCGGAACGCGCCCTGGCGGCGCTTGATCGTTGGCTGGCCGAAACGGAGCAGCGGGTGGATTCCGCCTAGCTATCCTGCCCGTCTAACTGTCTCGGTTGTATTTGGCCTTGATGCGGGCGCGGGCCGCCTGAATTATCGGGTGGTCATCGGCTAAAGCCCCGGCGGGCTGCTCGTCATTGCTGACAGAGACAGGTTGCTGTGGTTGTGATTGCGGTTGTTGTGGCTGTGATTGCTGCCCCTGCCCCTGGGTATCAATGGTCTCGGTCATACGGCTGTAAATCTGTTCCTCGCCCTCTTCCAGGGGCTGGCCGTCGGCGGTTGTGGCGACGATCTTTGCCGCCCCTGCTCCTCCCGGCATATCCTGGGCAAAGCCGATACTCGGCTGGCTGGCATCGGCGGCGGCTGAAAGGATGGTGCGGGTACTGCTTACGGAACGCAAATCGGCGCGGGCCGCCTCGACCACTTCAACCGCCCAGTTCCACGACAGACGCAATTCTTCACCCACAGAGGGCCGTTTCCAGCGATAGGGAATGCGCCAGGCACCGGGGCCGGTTTCCTCAACGTCGAGGGCCAGGGTGGTAAATTCACCATGGCCATTATTAATGGTGATTTCGGCATTTTCCGGGCGGAGCCCTTCAAAAAGAATGTCGATAAGCCGTTCCCGGGTCGGGTCACGGACAAGGAAAACGTAAGTCGCACCGGGTTGGCTGAGATCGGTGAAAAAAGAAAAATCTTCGGTCAGGGTAAAAATATCGCCCATGGCCATTGGTTCGGGCAGGTTGAAGATCAGATCGAAGGATCTGGAATCGGATATCTGTGGCGCTGGCTGTACGATGCTGGCCCCGCCCTGGCGCGTTGAAATCCGCCCGGCGTATCCCCATTCGTTGAGCAGTCCGACCGAGTTGATGGCGGTCGGTTCTGAAATAAATTTTTGAATTTTCAGGGCTTGCAGATCCTCACGCAGGGACTGGAACCGGGTCTCAACATGAATCCGCCCTTGGGCACGACCGATTTCCGCTGGCTTGTCACTATTGCCGGGCTTGAAATTGATCGTTGTGTGCTCGCGTTTGATACGCACATGGTAACGCAAAAGCATATGGCGGCGGGCCAACAGGGACAGGCAGACAAAGCACAACAAGAGACAGGCCAGTGTCGCCAGCATCAAAGACCGGCTGGCCGGCACCCCGATCAGGACAGCCGCCGTGCCGATCAGGGCCAGAGCCCCAAACAGCACCGTGGTGCCGGTCAGAATATTTTCTTTGGTTATATCGATAATCTTCATCTTTGATTCCATACATCCACTGGCGGGCACCCGCAAGGATTCTCAGGGCTCCGGGCATTTAAGTCTGGTTCACAAACGGCCGGTAAAGCTCTTCAGGGCCATTTTCAAGATTGGCGCCCGGTGGGGACGGGAGAAGGCAGTGAAAACATCGTATCTTGCCTTTTCCAGACATTTTAGCGCGCTTTCGGCGATAATCATTGGCAACAGCACCGGCATCGCCGCTTTTGGAACCGAGGGCATCAGGGCGCGGGCTGCGGCCAGTTCGCTTACTGCCTGAGCGGCAAATTCACGGGCTATTTCAATCAGCCCCGCCCCGGAAGTTCCTGCCGATATGGGCGACAACACATCTTCTCGCCGTAGCTGATACTGTTTCATCAGGCTGGCGGGGAGATAAATCCGGCCTTTTTGAGCATGATATGGCAGGGCGCGAAGGAGACCGCTCAACCCGTAGGCGCGGGCCACATGGTGAGAGGCCTGGGCGCAAGCCCCGTCCCCTGATGCGCTTTTCCCTGTGCCGCCCAACACCTCTAGCCATAAGGTCGCGACCGCCCCCGCCGTATTATCAATATAGGTTTCGGTTGCCGCCATGTCCTCGGGCGGATCGGTAAGCAGATCAAAAGCACGGGCGTCGATGAGGCGCTCAAAAACATCGCGGGAAAGGCCAAAACGACTGATTGTCGCCGCCAAAGCGCGGGAGATATCGTCACCAGACTCGATTTCCCCGTCATAGATCCCGTCGATGGATAAGCGCCACCACTGCAAACGAATTTGCCCGAGCAGCGGCTCACTTACCTTGTCGGGAAGCCGCGCCAGTTCCAGATTGAGAGCGGCGATAGCAAAAAGCCCGGCGCGGACTTCGGCTGGTGCAAAAAGGGCGCACAGATATCTGTCCCGGTCACCACGCCGGACCATATCGCCGCAAGCCGCAAAAGCCGCCGCAATGCCCGGCTCATTGGCTGGGTCATATTCCGTATGCAAACTAGAAGTAGTCAATTTAGATGTTGAAACCACTATATTTTGTAGATATGATCGGAAAAATTTGATTAGCGATCCTTAACCCGCGCGGCACAAACTGCTTGCCGACAGATTACAGTTTTTTGGGGAAACATAATGAAGAATCCACTGGCTAATTTGAATCAGACGATCATTTTAGGCTTCGTCATTCTCGTGCTCATGACTCTTTATGTCAGCGGCGTGCCGACATTTGACCATTCCTGGTGGGCCTTTTGCTTTCGCTTTCTCCACGTCATCTCTGGTGTCATGTGGATCGGCCTGTTGTGGTATTTCAACTTCGTCCAGATCCCCAATATGCCCAATATTCCCGATGACCAGAAACCGGCCATCGGCAAGGTGATCGCGCCGGCGGCCCTGTACTGGTTCCGCTGGGGGGCTATGGCGACTATCGTCACCGGTCTCATTCTCGCCTATCTCAACGGTTATCTCCATGAAGCCATGACCCTGGGTATGGGCAGCGAATTCGCCACCAAGGAAACCGCCATCGGCATCGGCATGTGGCTTGGTATCATCATGTGGTTCAACGTCTGGTTCGTTATCTGGCCAAACCAGAAAAAGGCGTTGGGTATGGTTGAGGTCGATGCGGCTGCAAAAGCGGCGGCGGCACGCACCGCCATGTTGTTCTCGCGCACCAATACCATGCTCTCCTTCCCCATGCTTTACGCCATGGTGTCGGCTCAGAACCTCTACTAGAGGCACCAACCGGCGGTCCCATAGGCCACCACATATTCTTCTTGAGAGCGGGGCTTAACAGCCCCGTTTTCTTTATGTTTTACGACAGGTTATAATCATTTCACGATGTAATGGAGGAAGCCGTTTCTACCGCCTTTTGGTTGTGGCGGTTTACCCATTCTAGTAATAGCAGGGACGAATTACCCCACTTTAAAAAGGCAGAGCCTCGTCTGGTGTTCTTTATCAGTAATATGTATGTTGTCTTAAAATTTAAACTAAATTTAAACTAATATTGTCCTATGCCTTGGGAGGACTAGGGTATGTTATTGAGGTGCCTTATTGAATTGATTTTAATATTTACTAAGAAATGGGTTCGGGTAGAAAACAATGCATTACACGGGAAACGAGGTCTTCTTTGACCGTAACGATTTAATTGTCAGCAAGACCGATCTAAAGGGTCTGCTTACCTACGCCAACCATACATTCCTGGAGATGGCCGGTTACGAGGAATCGGAAGTGATCGGGCAACCCCACAACATGATCCGGAGCCCCTACATGCCCCGGGCTGTGTTCGAACTGTTGTGGACCACGATTGCCAAGGGTGAGGAAATTTTCGCTTATGTCGTCAACTTAACTAAAACCGGCGACCACTATTGGGTCATTGCGCATGTTACGCCAAGCCGGGAGAACGGAAGTATCGTTGGCTATCATTCCACCCGCCGGGTTCCAAATCCTGAAACAATAAAAACAGTGATTGAGCCTTTGTACGATCAACTCAAGGCAATCGAAGACAACAACCCGAGCAAAAAGGACGGCCTTCAAGAGTCCGTCGCGGCGCTGATGAGTGTATTGAGTGATAAGGGCGTCAGTTACAATGAATTTATAGCCAGTTTAGCGAAGGATGATTGAGATGTTCGGAAAGCAAACGCAAAGTCAAAGCAACCCGGGGGCAGCTATGGATTCTGTCAGTGCTGAGAAAATTCAGGAAATTCTGAACGTTGTTGATGATATCTGTCAGGGAAAATTCGAATCCCGTATAAAAAATATCACCACTGATGATGGCACCGAACGCGCACTTTGCATGAAAATCAACGAAATGATTGATCGCGCCGATGCCTATGTCCGCGAATCAACAGCCTGTCTGGGGTTCATTTCTCAGAACCAATATTTCCGGCGTATTGCCCAACACGGAATGTTGGGGGCTTACGGCGAAGCCGCGAAAGAAATCAATTTGGCCGCCGATGGCGTTGAAATCAAAATGAATAAGTTTGGCGAAATGGTTAATTCAATTACCTCCGCTTCGACAGAACTTAATGCCAGCGCTCAATCCATGGGGGAAACGACAGGTAGCGTCAGTGAAAAGGCTGCAGCCGTTGCCGCGGCAGCCGAAGAGGCGGGTGCCAACACGCAAACCGTTGCCTCAGCCGCCGAACAGTTGAATTCCTCCATCCAGGAAATTAACCGCCAGGTTTCTCAATCTGCATCAATGGCAAGCGACGCTGTTGTTGAGGCCGAGAAGGCAGACAAACTGGTCAACGGGTTGTCAGAGGCCTCAGGCCAGATTGAGCAAGTGGTCGGCCTGATCAATGACATCGCAAGCCAAACAAATCTGCTGGCTTTGAACGCAACTATTGAGGCCGCACGCGCCGGCGATGCAGGTAAAGGGTTTGCTGTTGT
>JABJES010000148.1 GCA_018663165.1 Rhodospirillaceae bacterium | reverse complement strand
CATGAGTGCTGTAATCCTCCCGCAGTCCGGCGGCGTCTAAATTTCTCCATATATTTCAATAGCTTGTAACCGGCTCTTCTTTGGCCCGGGGATTGCTCTGTCTCTCTGTAGAAGATTTCAGACCAATAGCAGCGATTGCTCTGTGCATTCCAGATCAATCGCTTCACCCGAATGGGGAGACAAAGTTATGAACGATATGCAGGCCAATACATACGCAGTTGCGCCGGAAACCGCCATTCGACTCGTCGTCATGCTCTACGATGGTGCCATTAGCGCTGTCCAGGACACTCTGACAGCTATTGAAAGAGAGGATCATCAGGGCAGGGAAAAATCCGTCAACATGGCCATCGATATCATCTCCCAGCTTTATCTCTCCCTGGACAGTGACCATGGCGGAGAAATTGCCGGAAATCTCGGCAAAATCTATGGCTTCATGATCAGCCGTCTGAACCGGGTCAATCTCACCAGCGACCCTCAGCCAGCGCGCGAAATTCTCGGCCTGCTCTATCACCTTTATGAATCCTGGCGAGAACTTGACGTCAAGATCGCTTCGGGCCAGCCCGACGAGATGCTGTCACAGGTTATCAACGTCGACCATGTAAAGGTTGCCTGAGCTTATTTATGTCCCCAGACCGGCTTAGCGCATTTGTTTTAAATGATTACGGCTGGTGCAAGGGGGCACATTCTAAGCTTGCACAGGACCTATTGTTTATAGTTGGATGAGGCTGGTCGATTTGGCTGGCCTCTTTTACCCTCGGGGTTTTCCCCTGTGGTTTTTCTCAAGGCTTATTCTCCCCATATGAACAGCAACACCCCCGCAAAACAGGATGATATTTCAAGGGTTTACCACTCGTTACGGCGCATTCGCCGTGTCGAAGAGGAAATTGCCCGTATCTATCCTTCCGACAAGATCAAAAGCCCCGTTCATCTGTCCATCGGACAGGAATCGGTGTCTGTCGGAATCTGCGATGTCCTTAATCCCGAAGACATTGTCTCGGGCACCTATCGCGGCCATGCTTCTTTTCTCGCCAAAGGCGGCGACCTAAAGGGCATGATGGCGGAACTCTATGGCAAAGCCACAGGCTGTGCCGGCGGCAAGGCCGGTTCCATGCATTTGATCGACATGTCCCACAACATTCTCGGCTCCTCAGCCGTTGTTGGCACCACTATTCCTATCGCCATGGGGTTTGCCCTGGCCATGAAACGTGAAGGCAAGGGACGGGTTGTTGCCTGTTTCCTCGGCGACGGCGCGACCGAGGAGGGCGTTTTCTCCGAAAGCCTCAATTTTGCTGCCCTGCACCGGCTACCCATCCTCTTTATCTGCGAAAATAACGGCTATGCCATCCATTCCCCAAGCAGCAACCGCTGGGCCAATGACAGGCTCTGCGAGCGTGTCGCCACCTATGGCATACCGGCTTTTCAGGTGCCTGATGGTGATGTTTTCGCCATCCGCGACAAGGCCGCCGAATACATTGATCTTCTGCGCAAGGGCGAAGGACCGGCCTTTCTTGAGTGTCTGACCTATCGCTGGCGCGAACATGTCGGCCCAGGTGAAGATTACGAGGAAGGCTATCGCACCCGTGGAGATCTTGAAAAATGGATCAAGCGTGATCAGGTTCCTCTTGTCGGCGCAATGCTCGACGAGGCCACCCGCCAGCGGATCGACAGCGAGGTGGAAGAAGAGGTTGCCGCCGCCATTGTCTTTGCCGAAGAAAGTCCCTTTCCCGAAACCGAAAAGTTGATGACCCATGTCTTTGCGGACTGAAACCGAACGCTCGCTTTCCTACGTTGATGGACTGCGCGAGGCCGCCGCCCAGGAAATGGCCCGTGATCCACGAGTTTTCGTGTTTGGACTCGACGTCGATGACCATAAGGCGATCCAGGGCTCAACCCGGGGGCTGGCCGAAGAGTTCGGTCCCGATCGGGTTTTCGGCACCCCCTTATCCGAAGACGCCATGACCGGTGTCGCCATCGGCTGCGCCATGGCTGGCATGCGCCCCATCCATGTTCATAT
>JABJES010000037.1 GCA_018663165.1 Rhodospirillaceae bacterium | reverse complement strand
AGTGGTATAGATCTTGAAATTCGCCGTGGAGATATTATTGCCATTGTCGGCGGTTCGGGCTGTGGCAAAACGGTGCTTCTCAATCATATTCTCGGAAAGCTAAATCCGGATTCCGGCAAGGTTCTGGTCGCCGACCACGATCTGCCGGGATCGCCGTTGGTTGATCTTTCCCTGATCGGGGAAGAGGAGCGCGACCACATCCATACCCATTGGGGTGTCGTCTTTCAAAGCAATGCCCTCTTTTCAGGCAGCGTTTATGACAATATCGAGCTGTGGCTGAAGGAAGTAAAGAATATGGAGGATGAGGCTATTGCCCCGATTGCGCGTCGCGTGCTTCAGGCCGTCGCCTTGCCGGATGACGATGAGTTTTTTTTAACCTCGACGGAAAGCCTGTCGGGGGGCATGTCGAAAAGGCTGGCCGTCGCCCGCGCCCTTTCCATGGACCCGCTGGTTGTTTTCTATGACGAGCCGACAACCGGGCTCGACCCGACAAGCGCCTCCCAGATTCAGGATCTGGTTCTCGCTACTCATGAGGGGACTGAAAAGGACGGGGCTCGCCGGACAACGGTGATTATTACCCATGACAAGGATCTCTTGAACCGTCTTGAGCCGCGCACCGTGATGCTGCATGAGGGGGGCGTTTTTTTTGATGGCCCCTTTGCTGATTTCGAAGCTTCTCACTCGCCGGTTATCCGCCCCTATTTTGATCTTATGCCGGTCTTGCATCGTCGGGCGGGTCGCTAAGAGCTTGCGACAGCACTTGGGCCAGGTCCTGCTTTTTGTAGGGTTTTTTGAGAAGCGGGAAATCCATTTCTCCCGACAGGGCGTCGCCCGTGATTTCGGGGCTATAGCCTGAGGCGTAAATAATTTTTATATGGGGATAGCCCAGAGTTACCATTGCGGCGAGCTCAATTCCGGACATATCGCCCGGCATAACGATGTCGGTCAGCATTAATTTGATGTCGTAATCCTGGTCGAGAATTTCCAGCGCCGCCATGCCGCTTTCGGCTTCCTGAACATTGAAGTTCATCGATTTCAGCATGGCCACCGTGATCATGCGGACAACTGGGTCGTCCTCGACCACCAGGATGTTTTCTTCTTTGCCCAAAAATGCATTCGTGGTTGTGAAGGATATCTCTGGTGCGGTGGGATCTGCGGCCAGTTTCGATTTTGGCAGATAGATTGTTATTGTGGTGCCTGTGCCGAGCTCACTGTCGATGGCGACATAGCCCCCTGATTGTTTGGCAAAACCGTAAACCATGGAAAGGCCAAGGCCGGTTCCCTTGCCGGTATCCTTTGTCGTGAAAAAGGGGTCAAAAGCGCGTTCAATAACTTCCGGGCTCATGCCCCTCCCGGTGTCGGCAAGGGCAATCTGTACATAATCCCCTTGCTTGAGGCCCGGATGGTTCTTGTAATTGTCCTCAGCCACATGAATGTTTGTGGCGATGAGCGTAATGTTGCCGCCCGCGGGCATGACATCCCGGGCATTAACCGAGAGATTGAGGATGGCTGCTTCAAGCTCGTTGCCATCCACATAGAGATCCCAAATGTCGTCAGCGATTGTGGTGTCGAAGGTAAAGGTTTCCCCCAGCATCTGCTGTATCACATCGCCCATTTGCGGAAGAATGTGCTGTGGATTAAGGGCGTCTGGCCTGAGGACCTGGTCCCGGGAATAAGCGAGAAGTTTGCCGGTCAGTCCTTTCCCTCGCTGGACCCCATCAAGCGCCATGGTGAGAAATTGCTGGCTGATTTTATCTGTTTGGCTCGAGTTGTCTCCAAGCCGCTCAAGGCTCCCCTGAATGACCATCAGGAGGTTGTTGAATTCATGGGTGATGCCGCCGGTCAGCTTGCCCAACGCCTCGATCTTTTGGCTGTGGCGCAGCCTGTTTTCCATTGATTTACGCTGTGTCAAATCATGGAGGATGCCGATGAACATGCGCTCACCGTGAAGGATGACATCGCCGATATTAAGGTCGATATGAATTTCGCTGCCATCCTTGTGGAGGCCGGTTACTTCCCGCGCCCCGACATTGATGATTTTTCCTTTACCGGTTTCAAGATAGGAACGGACGTATCCGTCATGGTTGTTTCTGTCTTCGCCGGTCATCAGCATGTGAACGGGCTGGCCGATAAGTTCATCATGGCGATAGCCGAAAAGGCGTTCGGTATAGTGGTTGGCCGAGGTAATTATGCCGGCTTCATCAATGGTGATGATCCCTTCGGTCACATTCTCCATTACAGAGCGCAGATGACTCTCCCTGTTGCTCAGGGATTTTTCCGCTTTGTCCCGGGCCAGGATATAGGGTCGGATGACGAGGAAATAGATCGGTGGCGTGGAAAGCAGGGCCAGGGCGGCGGCATCGATCAGCGCTTCGATTATGGCATTGCTCACGGCTGGCGCCAGCCAGAGGCCGAACATAACCAGAGCCTCGGCGATAAAAATAATAGCGACAATGCGTAACACCACGGCCAAAGGTGTCATTTTTGATCCCTTCCTCAAAAACTGTAAGAGAATCCTTACATATATTGAGGGAATCTGTCGAGTTTCTCGATGCCTACAAAAGCAGGCCGGGCATTTAGAGTTTATTACGTTTTTTTAGCCTATTATGCAGGCCATACATTTTATTGAGGGTGTGGCGTGGAACAGGCTAACGTATCTCGGGCCTATCGGGTTCTCTCTGTCGAGGATGAGCCCGACATTCAGGCGATCATCAAAATGTGCCTTGAGGCCCATGGCGGTTTTGAGGTTATGAGTTGCAGCTCGGGGCCAGAGGCCTTGTCCGTGGCCGAGAACTTTGCCTCGGATTTGTTTCTTCTCGACGGCATGATGCCGGGCACGGACGGCCCCGCGACATTGGCCGAATTGCACCGCAACCCGACATTGGCGGATGTTCCGGCAATATTCCTCACGGCAAAGGTTCAGCCCCAGGATTTGGCCAACTATTTTGCCTTAGGGGCAAAGGAAGTGATTACCAAGCCCTTTGACCCGACGGTTTTACCCGGCCGCCTGTTGGCAATTTTAGAAGGGGTCGGCGAGGTTTCGATGCTCGATTCCCATCAGGGCGAGGCGGAGATTGAGGATGAATTGGCTGTCTTGAAAGAAGAGTTCATATCCATAATGGCAGAGAGAATAGAAGAGATAAATACTCTCCTGGTAAAAATAGGTGAGGGCGAATGGGATGGCGAGGCCGCCGGGAAGGT
>JABJES010000038.1 GCA_018663165.1 Rhodospirillaceae bacterium | reverse complement strand
CCTGAATACCGGTTGTGTGCCCTCCAAAGCACTGCTGGCGGTGGCCCATCGTGCGGCAAGTGCCCGTGACGCAGGTCGCTTTGGTATCGATTTGCCCGCTCCAAAGGTCGATTTCCCCCGTGTGCAGGATTATGTGGCGGCCATTATCGCCGGTATTGCGCCCAATGATTCGGTGGAACGGTTTGAGAGCCTCGGGGTCCGGGTGATTCAGGCGACGGCCCGGTTTAGTGGACGGGATACGGTTGAGGCGGGCGGAGTCGTTGTGTGCGCCCGGCGTTTCGTTATTGCCACCGGGTCATCGCCATTTGTGCCACCGGTGCCGGGGATTGAGGACGTTCCCTATCTGACCAACGAAAATATCTTTGAACGCCGCCAGGGCAGTGAACATCTGATCATTCTCGGTGGCGGGCCGATCGGCATTGAGATGGCCCAGGCACACTGTCGTCTTGGGGCCAGTCTCGGAGCCAGAGTGAGCGTGATTGAAATGGCGACGATTTTGCCCAAGGACGATCCAGAACTGGTCTGCGTCATCCGGGACCATCTTAAACGCGAGGGGGTGGATATCTATGAAGGTGCGCGGGCAATCCGCGTCGAGGGGAAAGCGGGGCAGATATCGGTGACCATTGAGAAGGCGGGGACTAAAGAGACGATAACCGGCAGTGATCTTCTGGTTGCCGCCGGGCGGCATCCTGTAGTTGAAGGCCTGGGTCTGGAAACGGCGGGAGTTGAATATACTCCGGCGGGGATTGCCATTGATAAACGTCTGCGTACTTCTAACAAAAAAATTTATGCCATTGGCGATGTCACTGGCGGCTATCAGTTCACTCATGTTGCCGGCTATCACGCCGGGATCGTGATCCGCAATGCTCTTTTGCGTCTGCCGTCCAAGGCCGATATGTCGGCTGTTCCCTGGGTCACCTATAGTGATCCGGAGCTGGCCCATGTCGGATTAACCGAGGCTGAGGCCCTTGAGAAGGGCGGTGATATTCGCCTTCTCAGACGCGGGTTTGATGAAAATGACCGGGCCAGGACCGAAGGTGAGTGCGAGGGGCTTATCAAGGTTGTGACGGATAAAAAGGGCCGTATTCTGGGCGCGTCGATTGTCGGCGCGGCGGCGGGTGAGCTTATCGCACCCTGGGTGCTGGCGATGTCTCAGGGGTTGAAAATCGGTGCCATGGCGGGGGCTATCGCGCCTTATCCAACTCGCAGCGAGATCAGCAAACACGTGGCGGGAAGTTTTTATACCGAAAAATTGTTTGGTAAAGGGATGCAACGGTTGGTTCGTTTTCTGTCGATTTTCGGTTAAGGTTTTGCCGGTCGTTCCGTTGCAAGGGGGGGTGTTTTGACCGCATGAAAGAAAAAAGAGACCTTCATCCGCCATTCGGACGCAGCCTTTCCGCCCGCCTGCTGGTTTTGACAATTTTTTTCGTCATGGTCATTGAGGTGGCGGTTTTTACGCCGTCTATCGCCCGTTTTCGCGAGCGTTATCTTGAAGAGCGGATTGCGACCGGGCATCTCGCTATCCTCGCCCTTGATGCCTCAAGCGACCACATGATCAGCGAGGCCCTGGCCATGGAATTACTCGACCATGCGGGGGCCTATGCCATCGTTCAGATGGGGCCGGGCCCGGTAAACCGTATGCTGTCTCTGGAGAAGCCGCCGAAGGCCGACGCCGTGGTTGATTTGCGAACATCGAATTTCCTCGATCTTATTACAGAAGCCTTCATCACTCTGAGCCAGAACGAAAACCGGATACTTCGGGTGCGCGGCTATTCGCCGAAAGGGGAGGGGGCGCTGATCGAACTCAATCTCGACGAGACGCCGATGCGTGAGGCCATGTATGGCTATTCGTGGCGGGTTCTCGGCCTCTCCATCGCCATCGCCATGGGCACGGCCTGTCTGGTCTATTTCACTCTGCAATGGCTGATGGTCGCGCCCATGCGCCGCCTGTCCGAAAGCATGATTGCCTTTCAGGAAGACCCGGAAAATGTGGCGCGGATTATCAAGCCGGGGAATAGGGGGGATGAAATCGGCATGGCCGAACGCGAACTTGCCGCCATGCAGACGGATCTTCATGCCGCCCTTGGGCAAAAGGCCCGGCTGGCAGCGCTCGGCGGGGCCATGGCCAAGGTTAATCACGATCTGCGAAATTTGCTGACGACCGCTTCGCTGTTGATCGAGATGCTTTCCGAGAGCGTTGACGAGAATGTGCGCAAGGTGACGCCACGGCTTTTTGAAACCATCGACCGGGCTGTGGATTTGTGTCGTCATACCCTGGATTTTGCTCGTGATGAGGGGCCCAAGCTGCGGCCTGAGCATTTCGAATTACGGGGGTTGATCGGTGATTGCTTTGAAAGCCTGAAGCTGGAAACCGATGGGGAGTTCAAGGTTGCATGGGAAAACAAAGTGGATGATGGCCAGATGCTTTATGCCGACCGGGAACAGCTTTTCCGGGTGATTACCAATCTCGGCCGTAATGCCGCCGAAGCCGGAGCGACCAATGTCCAGGTTTCAGCGCAAGGGGGGGGTGATGCTTGTCATATTATGCTGGCCGATAATGGTCCTGGTCTTCCCGAGCGCGCCCAGGAAAGTCTCTATCAGCCGTTCAAGGGATCGGTGCGGGCTGGCGGTACCGGGCTGGGGCTTGCTATCGTGCGCGAGATCATGCGCGCCCATGGGGGGGATGTTGAACTGAAGGAGACCGGCGGCAAGGGAACGCTTTTCTGTCTCGTTTTTCCCGCCCCGCCGGAGGTGAAAGCGGCGTGAGCAGCGAGATAAATCCGGCGGTAAAATCCGCAACCGATCAGCTGCGTAATCTTCTTGAGGGGCCTGACATCTGTGTCATGCCTTGTTGTTTTGACGCCCTTTCGGCGCGTCTTGTCGAGCGGGCCGGTTTCCCTCTGACCTTTATGAGCGGCTTTGCGGTTTCCGCCACTCGCCTCGCATTGCCCGACACTGGCCTGATTTCCTATGGTGAAATGGTCGATCAGGGCCGTGCCATCTGCCAGGCGGTGGATATTCCGGTCATCGGCGACGGGGACACCGGCTATGGCAACGCGGTTAATGTGCGGCGTGCCGTTAAAGGTTATGCCGAGGCTGGTTTTAGCGCCGTAATGATTGAGGACCAGCTTTCCCCTAAACGCTGTGGCCATACACAAGGCAAAAAAGTGGTGCCTCGGGATGAAGCGCTGATGCGTCTGCGCGCCGCTGTTGATATGGCGGCCGAGATGCGAGCGGCGGGGCGTGATATTCTCGTCCTCGCCCGTACCGATGCCCGGGCCACCCATGGATTTGACGAGGCCCTTCTACGGGCGCGCGCCTTTAAGGACATCGGGGCCGATATTCTTTTTCTCGAAGCCCCCGAGACGGAACAGGAGATGGCCGCCTTTTGCGCCGCTGTACCGGGGCCGAAGCTGGCTAATATGCTGGAGGAGGGGAAAACCCCGGTTCTGCCCCCCGCCCGTTTGCAGGAAATCGGCTATAAAATCGCCGCCTATCCTCTGACCCTGCTCTCGGCCAGCGTCAAAGCGATGGAAGGGGCGCTCGATGATTTAAAGGCCGGGACCGCGCCCAGAGGGATTAAATCCTTTGCCGATTTGCGTCAGATCGTTGGCTTTGATGCCTATGACGTTGAGGCGGCGCGCTACGCCGAACCGGATGGGGATGGTGACTGACCGATGGGTTAATCGCCCAGCGCCATTCCTTCGCGCCGGGGGTCGACCCCGCCGGTCAGCCCATCCTTACCAATGGCGATACCATGGAGGCCGCTGGTCATGGGCACCCGGACCACTTCATGGTCCATACGGACAAGATCATATTCCAGACGTTCAAGGGCGGTGTCGGCCTCGATCTGGATCGGCCCGTTGCGGTTGGCGTGATGGGGCAGGGCGACGGCTTGCTGGATGTCCTGATTTTGGTCGAGGATGGCGACCAGGGCTTGCAGCATATAGGCGATGATATTTGATCCTCCGGGGGTGCCGAGAACCAGCACCAGTTTTTTATTTTCATCGAAGACCAGGGTTGGGGCCATTGAACTGCGTGGTCGTTTCAAAGGCTCGATCCGGTTGGCGATCTTTATGCCGTTTATATGGGGCCGGAAGGAAAAATCGGTGAGTTGATTGTTGAGCAGAAAGCCAGATGTCATCAGCCGCGAGCCAAAGGCGTTCTCGATGCTCGATGTCAGGGTCACCGCATTGCCGTGTCGATCAATAACGCTGATATGGCTGGTCGAGGGAAGCTCCGTTGATGGGGCGGGGGCGAAATTAAGCTGGAAGGTTGATTTTGGTTCCCCGGCCGTGGCTTTTCCGCTGGCCCGGCTTGGGTCAATTTCCCTGGCCCGGTCAAGCAGATAAGCGGGATCGAGAAGCCCATCAACGGGAATTGCGACAAAATCCGGATCGGCGATATAGCGGGCGCGGTCGGCATAGGCGCGTTTTAAAGCTTCGGCGAGAAGATGGACGGTCTTAAGGCTGTCCGGCGACAGGCTTGCCAGATCGAAGGTCTCCAGCATCCCAAGCGCCTGAAGAAGGGTTACCCCGCCCGAGGTCGGTGGTGGCATGGTACAGACGCGCCATTGCCGGTAAGGACGGCACAGGGCGTCCCGCTCAAGGGCTTTGTAACCGGCCAGATCGTCCAGGGTCAAAAGGCCGGGATTGATCGGGGCATTGCGGATTGTCGCGACAATCGCTTCGGCGATCACTCCATCGTAGAAAGGGGCCGTGCCTTTGGCCGCAATCAGACGAAAGGTTTCAGCCAGGGCCGGGTTGTCGCGAATGGCGCCGATTTTAAGCGGTTCGCCGTCGGGATAGAAATAGGCCCGTGCCTGGGAAAATCGTGGCAGGTGTTTATCCCGGTCGAGAAGATTGTGCAGGCGTTTGGAAACCGCAAAGCCCTGTTCGGCATGGGTGATGGCGGCGGTGAAAAGGTCACGCCAGGCAAGGGTGCCGTGATCGCGGTGGGCCGCCTCCAGCATGCGCAGAAGGCCGGGCACACCGACCGAACGGCCACCGACAACCGCATCGTAAAAGGAAACAGGCTCACCGGCGGGGCCAACAAACATATCCTCCGTCGCTGCTTGCGGCGCGGTTTCGCGACCGTCATAGGCCGATATTTCACCGCTTTGCCCATCGTAATGGAGGAGGAAACCGCCGCCGCCGATACCCGAGGACTGGGGCTCAACCAGATTGAGCACCATTTGTGCTGCGATGGCGGCATCAATGGCGCTGCCGCCCTTGCGCAGGGCTTCCCGGCCCGCTTGTGCAGCCAGGGGATGGGCGGCGACAACCATGGTGTGGGAGGCGGTTACCGGGGGCTGGAGCCCCTTGTGCCCGGTTTCCGCCTCGGGTTCGGCCTGAGCTGAGGGCGATGCAGAGGAGGAAGGAGAAGGCACAGGTGCGCAGGTGGCAAGCAGCAGGACGGCGAGCGACAAGAAGAAGCGGAAAGGGGCGGGCTGGGCGGCGTTCATGATGACATCCTCGAATTTGCCCCATAATATCCTCTCTGGCGCTTTGTGTCCTAAGAAGGCTGGTTGTCGTTCCCGGATTGCGGTATAAATCCGTTTCGACTATTATGCTGCGGTGCAGCAATAAATCTCACGACCCCTGAGGGCGCAGGTTGGGGCGGAGACATGACAGGAAGAGGAGGCAGCGCGTGAGCACTCTTAGCCGCATGAGCCGGATATCCGTGCCCGAGATCAAGGCGCGCAAAGGGGGTGAACCCCTGGTTTGTCTGACTGCCTATACGACGCCTGTCGCCAAGGCGATCGACCCCCATGTGGATTTGATTCTCGTCGGCGATTCGCTTGGCATGGTGCTTTACGGGTTCGAGACCACTTTGCCGGTGACCCTTGAGATGATGATTGCCCATGGTGCGGCGGTTATGCGCGGCGCGTCCAAGGCGTGCGTTATCGTTGATCTGCCGTTTGGCTCTTATCACGAATCCCCCGAGCAGGCCTTTCGTGCCGCCTCAAGAGTGCTGGTCGAAACCGGTGCGTCGGGGGTTAAGCTTGAAGGTGGCCGGGAAATGGCCGAGACCATCGCCTTTCTCACCGAGCGCCACATTCCCGTTCTCGCCCATGTCGGCCTCATGCCGCAATCGGTGCGCCAGAGCGGCGGCTATCGAGCCCGCGGCAAGAGCGATGAGGATGCGGCAACGATCATTGCTGATGCCGATGCGGCGGCGGCGGCTGGTGCTTTTGCTGTGGTGATCGAAGGCACCTGGGAGCCGGTTGCCCGTAAAATTTCACAACGCCTCGACGTGCCGACCATCGGTATCGGGGCATCGCCCGCCTGTGATGGACAGATCCTGGTTACCGAGGATATGACTGGTTTGTTTTCAGATTTCACCCCGCGATTTGTTAAGCGCTATGGCAATCTGGGCGGAGAAATCGCTGCAATTGCGGCCTCTTACGGCGATGATGTGCGTGCGGGGCGCTTTCCCACTGAGGCGCATTGCTTTGGCACCCTGGAGGCCGAGATTGATCAGGCTGTAAATAAGCAGGTCTCCGACAAATTACCCAAAGATGACCGCGAGGTGGGCTAACCAGCCCACTTTCTGATTAATGTTTCTCCATCGGATTCCTTCCAGATGACTTCTTCATCCCCGAATATTGCGCTTATCCGCAAGGTCAGCGATCTGCGTCAGCGGGTTTCTCACTGGCGTGGAGATGGCTGCTCAGTTGGCCTAGTGCCGACAATGGGCGCCCTGCATGATGGTCATCTTTCCCTGGTGAAAAAGGCCAAGGCGGAGTGCGACCGGGTTGTGGTTTCCATCTTCGTCAACCCAACCCAGTTTGGGGCGGGGGAAGATTTAGCAGCCTATCCACGAGATGAAAAAAGCGACCGCAGCTTGCTTGATGCGCTTGGGGTTGATGCACTTTATGCGCCGGGTGTCGATGAGATTTATCCGAAAGATTTTTCGACGATGGTGCAGGTCGAGGGGGTGAGCGAAGGACTTTGCGGTGCTGTCCGGCCGGTGCATTTTGCCGGGGTCGCCACCGTGGTAACTAAATTGTTGATGCAGGCCCGGCCCGATGCCGCTTATTTCGGTGAAAAGGATTATCAGCAGCTTTGCGTAATCAAGCGTCTTGTGTGCGATCTGGACATGGATGTGCGTATCGTTGGCGTGCCGACCGTTCGGGAGGCCGATGGCCTCGCCCTTTCATCGCGCAACGCCTATTTGAAGAAGAGTGAGCGGCTTATTGCCCCCGTGCTTTATGAAACATTGATTGAGATCGCCGAAAAAATCGAGGCTGGTGGTGACCCGGAACAGCTGGCCGCTTTGGGCCGGGAGAAGCTTCTTAAGGCTGGCTTTCGACAAGTCGATTATCTTGAGGTTTGTGATTCTGTGACCCTTGTGCCGGTATCGGTCACGGCAGGTGAGCTGCGTATTCTCGTCGCCGCTCATATCGGCAAGGCGCGCCTGATCGATAATGTGCCCGCTAAGGGACCGGCATAGACTTGGGTTGAGGCTCTTAATCTGTGGGGTGAAAACAAAAAAGCCGACGCTTTCGCGCCGGCTTTATTTTGTTCCCGAAACCAGGAAGATACGTCAGCGCATATAGATGCGGACTTCGTTCGATTGGGTGTCTCCACTGGTCATTGCTGACAGGGTGACCCGTTCGGCGGGCAGGCCCATGTCGGAAAGAGCGCGAAGCACTTTTTCGGCACTGCGCCGTGCAGCGCTGGAGTTGAGCGCGGACTGTGCCGGAGAACCGCCAGCCGGTGTTACCGCAATCAGATCAAAGGCAGCCGTAGGGTTGCGTTCAAGGGTGCGGGAAACTGCCGTATAGAGCGCCTGCTGGTAGTCCACGTCATCGCGATCGAAGCGGATAACGACCAAGGGCCGGCGATTGGATGGCGTGCCGATGACAGCACTTGTGCTGCCAGGCGAAGAAATGCTGGTGCCGTCTTCAATCGCGGTCTGGAAGGCCCGGTTCTGAATGTTGCCGCCGTAGAGCTCTCCGTTCTTGACCGAAAGCGACAGAACGTTAAGGCTTTTACGTTCGCGGGAAACATATTCCGTCTGCCGCTGGATGTCTTCGCTCAGCTCGTTGAGAAGGCGATCAATAAGAACAACGGTCTTGTTGACACTGTCCTCAAGAATGGAGAGTTGGCGGTGATCTTCTTCAATGGCACCGGAAAGACCGTAAGCGGCCCTGGATGATTCAAGCAGGAAGCCAACCAGCGCGGCATCTGCCGTGGCACGGTTTGACAGGGAGTTCATCTGGGCGATGTCGTTGCCGAGAAGCTCAATCAGGGTTTGGGATTCGTTCCACTGCTGGGTCAGAATCGGATTTCCTGGGGTGGTGCCGACCTGAAGGCGGGACTGAATCGCTGCGACCAGCCCGTGATAGGCTTGGGAATGCTGGGCGGTCAGTCCGCGGATGCGTTGCAACTCGGCATTATGGATGCCGATGGCGCGGTCAAGATTAATCAGGTCATTGCGCATCTGCACGATTTTACCACCGACGAAGGTGCCTGTCGGCTGACCTGAGGGCGGTGTTTGTGCAAGTTGGAAATTCGTCGTGCCGAGAGGCGGCGGCGGCGGCGGCGCATAGGCACCTGGCGGCGGCGGTGGCGCATAGGCCACCGGCGGAGCCATGTCAGGCTCGATGCCGGAAAGCTCGCCCGGAGATTCTTCTTCGTCTCCCGATAGGGAGGGCCACAGGGAATCCCCGCCATATGAACAACCGCTAATAAGAAGCGCGGCAGACAGGATCGTAACGTTTATTCTCAAAAGTGCCATGAGGGAATTTTACCTCTAGTGGGATCGCCGGTTGGAAATAAATCACACCAGTGAATTAACATAAAGGAAGGAAAGAATGTTGAATTTGTGTTCCCCCCCACTAATTCATTGAAGATACTACTCAAACCCTTGGGTCCCCACAAGCGGCTTTTGGTAGAGGAGCGAAAGGGCTTTTAAAGGGTTCTTGCCAATATAGGGTGATTTGAGTAGTGTCCCCACCTTCCAAAGCCCCTGTGAGAAGGGGTTTGTGGATTTTTCGGCAGGTAACTGCGCCCGTAGCTCAACTGGATAGAGCGCCAGACTACGAATCTGGAGGTTGGGAGTTCGACTCTCTCCGGGCGCACCATACTTTTACACCTTGGCCGAATAAGCCGAATTTCAGGTTTATTCTTCCTGAGCGCTGTAGCGTTCCTCTTTCCACGGGTCCCCGTGGTTGTGATAGCCCCGTTCTTCCCAGAAGCCGCGCCGGTCTTCGGCGATGAATTCAATCCTCTTTACCCATTTCGCGCTTTTCCATAAATAAAGCTTGGGCAGGATGACCCGCACCGGGCCGCCATGATCCTTGCTGATCACAGCGCCGTCCCATTTCGTTGCCAGTAGGACGTCGTTATCGTCGAAGGCGGAGAGTGGAATGTTGGTCGTATAGCTGTCGAAACTATGGAACACAACGAAGCGGGCCTGGGTCTGGGGACGCACCAGGGAGAGGATATGTTTTGCTGAAACACCTTCCCATTGATTGTCGTAGCGCGACCAGGTGGTGACGCAATGCATGTCCGAGACGTCGTTGAAAACGGGCTGGCCGGTAAAGTCGTTCCAGTTCCAGGTGACGGGATTCTCGACCAGTCCATCGATGACCAGACGCCATTTGTCAGTGGGAATGTCGGGCTGGACTCCAAGATCAAGCACCGGCCAGTTGGTGACAAGATGCTGGCCTGGCGGCAGCCGGTCCGGCCTTTTGCCGCTATCGTTCGGCGCGTCGGTGAGGCCGCGCCCCTCTCGTGCCCAGTCTTTCTTACGGTCGGTGAGCTTGTTGTATAGGCCTTTCAAAAGGCCGCCAGATTCATGGCTGTTATCTTCGGACATTGGGGCTAATCCCTTTTTTGTCTTTTCCCTGGGCATAAACTGCGCCCCTTAAAAAAATAGGGATGGGCGTGCGCGGTTGCCAGTCACAATCGGGTGAGGCGGAAAGATATATCCTAGAGAATTTCAAGCACCTGTTCGGGCGGACGCCCAATGGCGGCCTTGCCATTGGCAAGAACGATTGGCCGTTCAATAAGGACCGGGTGGGCGCACATGGCGGCGATCAGCTCGTCATCGCTGAAATCGGGATTGTCGAGGCTGTGTTCGGCGTATTCGGCCTCTTTCTTGCGCATTATTTCCTTCGGCGTCATGCCTAAAAGACGGAGAATGTTTTTCATCTGCTGGGGATTTGGCGGCGTCTTGAGATATTCAATAACGGTGGGCGTAATTCCCTGCTCTTCGAGAAGCGCCAGGGTTTGGCGCGACTTGCTGCAACGGGGGTTGTG
>JABJES010000198.1 GCA_018663165.1 Rhodospirillaceae bacterium | reverse complement strand
TGGGTCTCTGGATAGGCCGCCACTGAGATTTCAAAATCGGCGACCTTTTTCAAGCCCTCTACCAGATCCGATGCATAGGCATAGCCGTCGGGAAAGGGGGTGTATTTTTCACCCATATCGGATGGATCGCCGCGTAAAGCGACAATGTGCCGAATTCCTTCATCCCAATAGCGCCGGGCAATGTCGTCAATCTCCCCCCGGCTCGCCCCGACACAGGTGAGATGGGCGGCAGGTTCCAGGCCGGTTTCGCTGCGGATACGGGCAACCGTGGCATGGGTGCGCTCGCGGGTACTGCCGCCAGCCCCATAAGTGACGGAAACGAACTGTGGCCCCAGCGGTTCAAGACGCTTGATCGCCGCCCACAAACGATTTTCCATTTCCTCTGTTTTCGGCGGAAAAAACTCAAAAGAAACCTTGAGCCCATCCCTCACTGGGGCAAACCCTGGTGGTGGCGGCACCTGAAGAGGATCTGTTGTTTGTTCGGTCATAACCTGGATGAAGCTCCCTGTTCCTTTTGTTTATCTAGCGATGCATGGGGCTTTTTCCCACCTTTGTGTTTCTCAGAAATGGTCACCCCCGGCGTCGCACGAACCGCTTTCCAGATCATCACAGTGAGCGAAGCGCCGTGAAGATGGGTGACCTCGGGCGCTTTCAGGCCAGCGGTTTGACACCACCCGGCTATTTCATCATCAGCGAACCCAAGCCGACGGTGGGCGTGTTCTTTACGCAGGTTTTCAATCCCATGAGGGGCAAAGTCAACCAACAAAAGGAACCCGCCGGGGCGCAAAACCCGGCCAGCTTCGATCAACACGGCAGCGGGATCGTCGGCATAATGCAAGACCTGATGCAGGGTGACGGCATCAAAGGTCTGCCCGTGCCACGGCAAGGCGTACATATCTCCTTGCTGGAGGGCGCAATTGCGCAAGCCTGCCTTTTCAAGAGCAGCGCGGGCGATCATCAGCATTTCATGGGAAAGGTCCAAGCCTGTGCCCCGCCCCACACGAGGGCCGAAAAGCTCCAGCATGCGCCCTGTGCCTGTTCCAATGTCGAGGTAGTTTTCGACCCCTTTTTTTGTAAAAAGACCCTTTAGGGCTTCCTCTACTTCCCGGTCATCAACATGGAGGGAACGAATGCGATTCCAGTCGCCGGCATTGCTGCGGAAATAGGCACTGGCCGACGCCTCCCGGTCTGCCTGAATCTCTTCCAAACGAGCCAGATCACGGGCAATTTCATCATCTTCCGGGATGAGAGCCGCCAAAGCACTCGCCAGATCGACGTTCTTACCGCTCCGCGCAAGCCTGTAAAAAGCCCAGGTTCCTTCCCGCGAACGCTCAAGAAGCCCAGCTTCGCAAAGCAGCCTGAGATGACGAGAGATACCAGGCTGACTCATGGCAAGAATCTGGGTTAAATCGCTGACCGAGAGTTCGGCACGCGAACACAGGGCCAGAAGCCGTAATCTGGTTGATTCCCCCACCGCTCTGAGAGCCGTAAGCAATGCCTGCATTCGTCTGAACAACCTCTCGCCAGCCCGTAACGACATCCGGGGCGTAAACAAATAGATAATAATTTATTTATATAAGCATATATTTATGTAAGAGGGAGGGCAATTGTAAAAATCACCCCCGCTACCATCACAGGGTACATTTGTGATAAATATACAACAATGGATGTTGCCCTGCTCGTTAGAAGTGTTTTCGAGTCTGGTCTTTTAAGGTTTCATATGATAATTGGATAGTGACTATGAGGGTCAGTTTGACCTTGGGTGATGGTCTGTTTTGAACCTAATTGTGACCGATGCCCTATTTTTAAGTGCGTTTTTGATGTGACTGTTCTCAATCAAGTTATTTAAGGGGGAGCATGCTCCATCCAGTTTAACGTTTTGGTCTGTTATTATAACAATTTTGGCAAAAAGCGTTTTTTCAGGGGCTTATTAATTTCATGAAGTTCAATTTTCTTTCACGTTTCGTCTTTGTCCTGGGGCTCTCTGTTTCCCTGGCTGCCTGTAATATGCCGCCGGAGGATCCTGAAGCACGGGCCGAATATTATGAAATTAATGATCCTTTTGAACCCATAAATCGTGCCATCTTTGAACTCAACCGCGGTCTCGATACTGTCCTGTTCAAGCCTCTGGCGAAGGCCTATCTGTTCCTTCCCGAAGACGGCAGGGACATCATCCACAATATGATCAACAACATCAAAACCCCGGTAACCCTGGGCAATGATATCTTTCAGCTTGAGCGCGAACGGATCGGCAATACACTGGGCCGCTTCCTGATCAACACGACGCTCGGCATTGGCGGCATGTTCGATGTGGCGACGCATCTCGGTCTGCCCTATCACGAAGAAGACTTTGGCCAGACCCTCGCTGTCTGGGGTTCCCCCAGCGGCCCTTATCTGGTCCTTCCGATCTTTGGTCCGTCCAATCCACGGGACCTCGCAGGCAGCATCGTTGACACTTATATGGATCCACTGGGCTATCTGTTCTCCAGCGATGAAGACAGGATGTTCAGCGAATACACCCTTATCCGGAGCGCCGTTCAGGGGATTGACGAACGCTCTCGGGTGATGGACGTTCTCGATAAACTGGAAGAAAATTCTATCGACTTTTATGCAACCATCCGTTCGCTTAATCGTCAGCGCCGCGCTGAAGAGATAAGCAATGGCACCGCAAACAAAAATGTCCCTGGCCCGAGCTTCATGACAGAAAATGAAGACGGAACGTCAAACCGGGCATCCTTGACCGAATAGGCTCCACATGACCCGAAGAGTTCTGCTCCTTTTAGCCTTACTGACACTTGGTTTCTGGCAGTTTGCACCAGCCGTTCTAGCGGCCGACGCCTCAACCGAAGCCGCCGTAAAATTCATCCAAAGCTACGGCAATGATGCAATCAAGGATCTGACCGAAGACGGTATGACGAACCTGGAATTGCAGACTCGTTTTGCCAAATACTTCGACGAAGGCTTTGACTTTGCCTATATCAGCCGGTTCGTTCTCGGTCGCCACTGGCGCCGGGCCACACCTGATGAGCGCAAAGAATTCCAAACGCTGTTCAAGAAAATGGTTGTGCAGACCTACTCAAGACTTTTCCGCCAATACAGCGGCGAAGTCTTCAAGGTTACAGGGGCTACAGCCGGTGACGATGGCGGCTATATGGTTGCCTCGGAAGTTATCATGACCAACGGTGAAAAGCCGATCGACCTGAACTGGCAGGTAGAGAAAGATGACGGGAAATACAAAATCCGCAATCTTTTCGTCCAGGGAGCAAGCCTTATTATCGCCAACCGAAGTGAATTCGCTTCCGTCATTCAGCGCGGCGGCGGCAAGGTGGAAGCCCTGATCACAGCCTTGCAGAAAAAAACGGAACAGCTCGCCAGCAAGGATAATCAGCAGGCCAAGTAAATTGGGAAGTTGCTATACCCCCACCGAATAAAAAAAGGCCACCTCTCGGGTGGCCTTTTCGTTATTGACGATACAATTGCAACGGCAGCGAATTGCCGCTCCGACTACGCCCTTGTCAAAGGTTTGTATTTGATACGATGAGGCTGATCGGCTTCACTGCCCAGGCGACGATGGCGGTCTGCTTCGTATTCATCATAATTGCCTTCAAACCAAACGACCTTGCTCTCCCCTTCAAAAGCGAGAATATGAGTAGCAATACGATCAAGGAACCAGCGGTCATGGGAAATAACCACGGCACAACCGGCAAATTTCAGCAGGGCCTCTTCGAGAGCCCGCAGAGTATCGACATCCAGATCATTGGTCGGCTCATCAAGAAGCAGCAGATTAGCGCCCGATTTAAGCATCTTTGCCAAATGAACGCGGTTACGCTCACCACCTGAAAGCTGGCCGACTTTTTTCTGCTGATCGGCACCCTTGAAATTAAAGGCGGCGCAATAAGCACGGCTCTGCATCTTTCGCTTGCCGAGTTCAATCTCGTCATGACCTCCGGAAATTTCTTCCCAGACGTTTTTGTTGGCATCGAGAGAATCGCGGGATTGATCGACATAGCCCATAACCACCGTGTCGCCGAGACGGAAAGCGCCACTATCAGGCTCTTCCTGGCCAGTGATGATACGGAAAAGTGTGGTTTTACCAGCACCGTTAGGGCCGATGACACCAACGATACCGCCAGGCGGCAGCATGAAATTCAAGTCGTCGATCAGGAGTTTTTCCCCAAACCCCTTACTCAATCCTTCGGCCTCGATCACCAGAGAACCAAGGCGGGGACCAGGAGGGATAATGATCTGGGCCGTATCCGCAGCTTTTTCACCAGCTTCGGCAAGCAGAGTCTCATAAGCCGTAATACGGGCCTTGCTTTTCGCCTGGCGAGCCCGTGGGCTTTGACGTATCCATTCAAGCTCCCGCGATAAAGTACGCTGGCGGGAGCCTTCTTGCTTGCCCTCCTGCTCGAGCCGCTTCTGTTTCTGATCGAGCCAGGAAGAATAATTTCCCTCAAAAGGGATCCCCTGGCCACGGTCAAGCTCGAGAATCCACCCCGCCACATTGTCGAGAAAATACCGATCATGGGTAACCGCCACCACGGTGCCCGGATAATCATGGAGAAACCGTTCCAACCAGGCGACCGATTCGGCATCCAGATGGTTGGTCGGTTCATCGAGGAGCAGAAGGTCAGGTTTTTGAAGCAATAGCTTGGCAAGTGCAACCCGGCGACGCTCACCACCGGAAAGAGTCGTCACATCGGCGTCTCCAGGGGGACAACGCAGGGCATCCATGGCGATATCGACCGTGCGCTGGAGATCCCAGGCATCAGCGGCTTCGATCTTTTCCTGTAATTCCGCCTGCTCGGTAATCAGGGCGTCCATCTCATCTTCGCTCATCTCTTCGGCAAAGCGTGCATTGACCTCGTCAAAACGATCAACAAGCGCCTTGGTCTCGCCCAGGCCTTCGAACACGTTCCCACTCACATCCTTATCTGGATCAAGCTCCGGCTCCTGAGATAGATAGCCAACGCTGGTCCCTTCTGCCGACCAGGCCTCTCCGTTAAATTCCTTATCGAGCCCGGCCATGATCTTGAGCAGGGTCGATTTACCGGCACCGTTGAGGCCGAGAACCCCGATTTTTGCACCAGGCAGAAATGACAGCCAGACGTCCTTGAGAACCTGGCGACCGCCGGGATAGGCCTTGGAAAGACCCTTCATGACATAGATATACTGGTAAGAGGCCATAACCGCTTTCTTATCCTTCATTACGAGAGAAAAACCGGACCCATCCCTCAAGACGCGTTCAAGAGCCGGTTTTTAGCCTATCGGCCTCATAACCGCAACGATGACCCACACCGAGGATAACTGGTTTTTTCAGACCCCTTGGGAAAATTGATATAGGTCATAGCCCCGATTTGGCGCATCGCCTTGAATGCATGTAGAATAATTCTCTCTCGTCGCCGTATTTCGTGCGGCAAAGAGGCATTTTACATGATTCGAGCGGAACAAACTTTCAGGCTTCAACTTTCTTCATCAGAGGAATACCATCATGGTGAACCTCAAGAGGAAAAGGTGACTTTCCGACATGGAAATTCTTGCGTTCACAGTTGTTGCCATCGGCATTTATATCGTTTCCGACCGCCTTCTCGACCGCGCCGAAATCATGGCCGGGCGGCGCTTCAAATATCGACAACTTATTTTCTTCGCCATCATACTCGTGCTGGCGAGCGTTTCGTTCGCCCTGATCCAGACTTTTATGATGCAGGCGACATAACGAACAAACAGGTTAATTTTATTCCAACCGCCGCCGGTAAAGCGGCCAAGTCCAGGGAGAGAAAATATGGCTGAGGGTGATCAACTTAACGAAGGCGACGTTCCCTTTATGCAGCGCCTACTCGACAATCCATTCCTGCTGCTGTTTCTGGGCGTCACCATGCCTGCGGTGTTTTACGTAATCTGGGGGATCATGGAAGTCATTTCGATCCCCGTTGCCAATTAAATAGAGCGAGGGTCTCA
>JABJES010000039.1 GCA_018663165.1 Rhodospirillaceae bacterium | reverse complement strand
TGGATTTCGATGGTGTCGGTGCCATATTCCAGATCATAGGTATAGGGAATGGTCTTGCCGGGAAGCTTGCCCTTTTTCCGCAACATGGTGAACCCGCAGCCGAGTTTCAGCGCCAGGGGGGCGGCGATCAGGAAGCCGCGGGACTCGATGCCAGCAAGGAGGTCGGGTTGATAAGGCCCGATGGCTCTGGCCATCCGCCCCATGGCCACCTGCCAGGCGTCTGGATGGGCAAGCAGAGTGGAAATGTCGTAAAACATAATGCCCGGTTTGGGAAAATCAGGGATCGAGCGAATGTGGTCTTTGAGGTCCATGAAGTGGGACTCCTTTGGGTCAAAGGTTTTGTCAGGTTAATTCCTGAATAATATACCGTTATGGTAGCGGCTTGGCGGTTCTTGAGCAATTTAACCGCACCCGTTTCCTATACTGATTTGTTCGGATTTGCACTGTTTTCCAGAATCGGGCAGGGTTGAGCGTTATTGAATAAAAAGGGCGGGGGGAAAATGACTGAAGGCTCTGCCTTTACACTGACACGACGGATTATTTTTGCCATGCTCGCCGGCGGCGTGGTCGGAATTGGCATTAATATGGCCAATGGAGATGTTGGCGGAATTGCTGGTTTTCTCCAGAGTGTGATTGTTGAGGGGCTTTTCGGAACAGTTGGTCAGATATTCGTTACCGCCCTGAAAATGCTGGTGGTGCCGCTGGTCTTCGTTTCACTGGTCTGCGGTGTGGTGTCTTTGGGTGACGTTCATGCCCTGGGACGGATTGGCGTCAAAACGGTGGCGCTTTATCTTTTGACGACAGCCATGGCGATCACGATTGCCCTTGTCCTTGCCAGTATCTTTGCGCCGGGCGAAGGATTTCAGATCACTTCCGGATATTCTGATTTCCAGCCCACTCCACCACCACCGCTGAGCAAGGTTCTTATCGGTATGATTCCCGGCAATCCCTTTGCTGCCATGGCCCAGGGAAACATGCTTCAACTTATTGTTTTCTCGATAATTTTTGGGATTTCGCTGACTCTTTCCGGTGACGCCGGACAGCCTGTCGTCAATCTTTTCACCAGTCTCAACGAAGTTGTCATGAAGATGGTCGGGATCGTCATGTGGCTGGCGCCTATCGGTGTTTTCTGCCTGATCGGCAAAACTTTCGCCACCCAGGGGATTGAGGTCATCGCCCCCCTCTTCGGGTATTTTGCCGTTGTCGTTCTTGCTCTTGGGGTGCATTTTTTTTGCAGTTACGGGTCGCTTATCGCTTTTGTCGCCCGGCTTTCACCGTTGATATTTTTCCAGAAAATGCGCGCCGCGATGATTTTTGCTTTCAGTACGGCAAGCAGTAACGCGACCATCCCTGTAACCTTGCGCTCGGTGGAAAAACGGCTCGGTGTCGATAATTCCGTTGCCGCCTTTACGGTGCCGCTCGGTGCAACCATAAATATGGATGGCACCGCCATCATGCAGGGGGTTGCCACCGTTTTCATTTCCAATGTTTATGGCATTGGCTTGGGCATGACCGATTATCTGATGATTATCGCCACGGCGACGTTGGCTTCGATCGGGACGGCGGGTGTTCCCGGCGTTGGCCTTGTCATGCTGTCGATGGTTTTGCTGCAGGTCGGGTTGCCTGTTGAAGGGGTGGCTTTGATTATCGGTGTCGATCGGTTGCTCGATATGCTGCGCACGGCGGTCAATATCACCGGTGATGCAGCGGTAACCTGTGTTGTTGCCAAAAGCGAGAAGGCTTTTGACGAAACCTGCTTTAAAGACCCGGTCGCGGGTCTGTTGCAGATAGACTAGCGGTTCGGCAATTACCGGGCGGCCAAAACAAAACCGGCCAGGTTTCCCCGGCCGGCTTCGTCTCAATCAAAATAACTGAAAGGTTATTTCGTCGCTTCTTTAAGATAAGCGATCATGTCCTGGCGCTGGCTTTCCTTTTTGAATCCGGGGAAAACCATCTTGGTTTTGGGAACCATCTTCTTGGGCTTGGTAAGCCAAGTATCCATGGTCGCATCATCCCATGTAATGCCGGAATCTTTGAGGGCGGCCGAATACTTATAGCCTTCGTGGGTGCCGGCGGCTTTACCGAAGATACCATAGAGATTGGGGCCGATCTTGTTTTTGCCACCGTCTTTAGTGGTGTGGCAGGCCTTGCACTTTTTCCAAAGCTTTTTGCCTTTGGCAGCATCGCCATCGGCAAAGGCAGTACCAGTAAAGCCGGTCAAGAGCACGGCGCTGGCCAGAGCAACACTTAAAAATTTCAACTTGGACATATATCAATCTCCCTGGAGGCTGGATAACTAAAAATAATCAAAATGATCTCAACGCACTTAAAACGGGGCCCGATTGCACCGGGATATTCTAAAACTATGGCCGTATTTACAGGATTAGGCGCCGGTAATTCAATGGCCAATATACACAAGGTCTCTTTGAACGCCTGTTTTGCTCCTTGAAAGCCCGGAAAGCCGATTTTGCTGCTTCCCATGCAAAACCCCATGAAAGCTGGGCCTGTATGGGGTGATTCGGTAATTCCTGGACTTATTGTGCATCAAAATTCCTTAATCAATCCCTTAGCTGAACCCGAAAAATGAAAGTTTCTCTCTTTGCGACCGTTTTTCAGATATCTAAAATGCAAACTAAGAGTTCTTCATCTGAAGGAAATTTAAGATTACAATGATGGCAGAATTATGTTCCCTTTTCTCAATCCCGCCTAAAACCACAGCAGGGAATGGAAAGTGCGCCATGAGTGACAAATTGACAGCGGCCGATGTCGAACGGCTGGTAAAAGATCCTTCTGTGGAAGCTCGGGCTGAAACGGCTGAAAAACTTGCCGTGCAGTTCGAATCCGGCAAGCTGACGGGGGATGAGGTAAAACTCGCCTCTGAGATATTCCGGGTCATGGTCCAGGATGCAGAGGTGCGGGTTCGCACCGCCTTGTCCCGGCATCTGAGCGAAACTGACGCTCTTCCTCATGATGTTGCGCTTTCCCTGGCAAAGGATGTGGATGAAGTTTCCCTGCCAATGCTGGAATTTTCCGAGGTTCTTAGCGATGATGATCTGATCGAGATTGTCCACACTCAGGGAGAAGCCAAACAAGTCGCCATCGCCAGTCGCTCGCAAGTCTCCGAACAGGTGTCCGGGGCTCTGGTGAAAACCGACAGCGAAAAGGTCGTTACCAATCTGGTATCAAACAAAGGTGCGCGGATTTCTGAATCGTCACTTGACGAGGTGGTCGATAAATTTGGCGATAGCGGGGCCGTTCAGGCCGGTTTGACCCAGCGCGAACATCTCCCCATTGGAATTGCCGAGCGGCTTGTCGCCAGAGTATCTGAGGAACTCAAGGCGGTCCTGGTCAAGCGCCATGACATGGCGACGGATTTAGCCGACGATATCCTTGATCAGAGCCGTGAGCTCGCAACCTTGGGCCTGATCATGCCGTGGTCGAACGAACAGGATGTCATGACCCTGGTCAAGGCTCTCGATAATGGCAAACGGTTGACGGCGACAATCATGCTGCGGTCCCTGTGCATGGGGGATATCGCTTTCTTTGAGGCCGCTATGGCGCGGTTGTCGAAGGTTTCACTGGTTAACATCCGCCTTCTCATTCACGACCAGGGCCAACTCGGTTTTAAGGCGGTCTATAAAAAGGCTGGATTGCCGGAAAATCTTTTTCCGGTATTCAGTATGGCGATCACTATTTTCAATGAAATGGAATTTGACGGCGGGGCGGAGGACCAGCAACGCTTTGTCCAGCGTCTGCTTGAGCGTCTTTTGACTCAGTTTGAGGAATCGGGGGGGATGGCCGTCGATGATATCGAGTATCTGCTCTCGAAGTTCAACAAGATTGCTGCCGTCAGGTAAAGTCCCGGCGTTTCTTAAAGGCTGTCTGTTTCCGCGGCGGCGCGGTTGCGTGCCAGACCGTTTTCCCGATCAGGGATATGAAGCAATCCGGCGACGCGGCGCATCAGAGAGGCTTCGTAATCATGAACCTCGCCGTCAGCAAAGATAACCTGCCATAGCATTTCAACCAGTTTTACCCGTTCTTCGTGGTCGTAATGCTTCATGACGATGCGGGTAAAGCCAAAGCTGTCGACGGCTTTTGAGGCTCTTTCACTAGCCTCTTCCAGCAGGGCCTCTGCGTCGACCCCGGTTACGCCAAAACCTTTTTCGATGAGCCGGAGGATGGTTTCCCGTTCAGAGGCATCCAGCACACCATCTTGAAGGGCGGCTTCGACCATCAGGGCGCAGGCGGCGATATCGCTCTCTTCGGCCTTCAACGGTTCGTTGGTGGCTTGAGTCTTGTCTGCGGAATTGAAAAGCAGAGATTTCACACGTTTAAGCATAATCAATTGAACCACTGGTCACTGTTTTGCAGGGGGCTTAAGTTATTGATTTTAGTGGTCGGAGTGAGAGGATTTGAACCTCCGGCCCCCGCCTCCCGAAGACGGTGCTCTACCAGGCTGAGCTACACTCCGAACGTGTTTGATATCCGGCCTTATCGAACCGATGGGGCCAAAGATCGCTCGTGGCCGGGGGTTATACTCCTATCGGGCGGGCTCCGCAAGCCGGTGGAGCGGCCTAAAATGCGCGATTGACGCAGAAATCGATGACGTCGAGAAGCGCCGTCTTTTCCTTGCTTTGTGGAAAGATGCCGAGCGAGTCATAGGCAATGGCACCGTAATGGCGGGCGCGTTCCACCGTATCGCGCAGGGCACCGTGCTTTTCCATCAGGGAAATGGCGTGTTCGAGATCGCCCTCTTTCTGGGAAAGGTCTTCCAGGCGGCTGCGCCAGAAAATGCGCTCTTCCTCACTGCCACGGCGATAGGCGAGGATCACAGGCAGAGAGATTTTGCCTTCCCGGAAATCATCGCCGATGGTCTTTCCCAGAGTCTTCTGGGCGGCGGAATAATCGAGAACATCGTCGATGAGTTGAAAGCTGATGCCGAGATTAAGTCCATAACTCTGCAGTGCATCTTCCTCGGCCTGGGGGCGGTCGGCGACGACGGCGCCAATATGGCAGGCCGCAGCGAACAGTTTCGCCGTTTTGGATTTGATCACTTCGAGATAGGTGGTCTCGGACGTTTCGGTGTCATTGGAGGTTGTCAGTTGCATAACCTCGCCTTCGGCAATGACCGCCGAGGCGCTTGAGAGAATATCAAGAACCTTGAGGGAGCCATCGGCGACCATCAGTTGAAAGGACCGGCTGAACAGAAAATCACCAACCAGAACACTGGCCTGGTTTCCCCAAAGGGAGTTTGCCGTCGCCAATCCGCGTCGTAAACCACTGTCGTCGACGACATCATCATGAAGCAGGGTGGCGGTGTGGATAAACTCGACACAGGCTGCCAGGCAGGTATGGCGCCGTCCTTCATATTTGCACATCCGGGCGGATGCCAGGGTCAAAAGGGGGCGTAGACGCTTGCCGCCAGCGGCGACAATGTGTCCTGCCAACTGGGGGATCAATACGACCGGGCTTTGCATATGTTGAATAATGACCTCGTTGACCTGAACCAGGTCGTCGCTGACAAGCTCGGTCAACCGGTCAAGGGCCGAGGGTGAGCCTTTTTCACGCTGGCTTTCAAGATTGACGATAATGGCCAATTGTCGTTCCCTTGTTGCAAATTACCCACGGACCATCTTTCTTGACGAAAGCATGGCGTCCCGCCAGCATAGAATGTCCCCATATACGGTCAAGCCCGCAGCCTATTGATGCTGGAAGGATGCCAGAAATTTATGAAGGAACTATTGAGAACCAATGATGCGGTTTTGCTGTCCTGGCTCATTGCGTTGCTTGCCGGTGAGGGAATCCAAACCCACGTGTTCGACAATCATGCCAGTATTCTCGACGGCAGCATTGGCGCCATTCCTTGCCGTCTCATGATTGCCGATGCTGATATGGCGACGGCTCGGGCGGTTCTAAAAGAGGCGGAAGTCGAAAAGCACGATATTCTTTTTCCCGAAAACGCCTTTGGGGGCGGGGAATGAACGCGAATATCGATGCCGGGGCTCCTGATCAGACTGATTTTACCGAGGATCATATGCTGGGCGGCCAGATTACGCTGTGTCAGCCTAAAGAGGGCTATCGGGCCGCCATTGACCCGGTGTTTCTTGCTGCCGCTGTTTCCGGGGCTCCTGGGGATCATGTTCTTGATGCCGGGGCCGGGGTGGGGGCGGCAGCGCTATGTCTTGCAAATCGCCTGAAAAAGGTCCGGGTGACGGGTATTGAAATAAATCCAGAAAGCGTCGCTCTGGCGCAAAGGAATATCCAGCTTAACGGTTTTGTGGGGCGTCTTGATATCATTGAAGGGGATATTCTTTCGCCACCGACAAGCTTTTCCCCCGGATCTTTCGATCAAGTTATGGCCAATCCGCCGTACCATGCCGTTGGTCGGACCGATCCATCCCCCGACGCCGGAAAGGCGATGGCCCATGCCGAAAAGCCGGGGGTTGATCTTAATGTCTGGGTTTCCTTTGCTCTTGATATGGTTAGAACTCAAGGCGTTGTCACCTTTATCTATCCAGCAGACCGGGAGAGCGAGTTGATCGATGCTTTGGTCGGGCAGTCGGGGAACCTCGTCGTTTTTCCTCTTCTGCCGAAGGTTGGCGCACGGCCCAAGCGGATCATCGTTCAGGCGACCAAAGGTGCTCCTGTTTCAACCCGTCACGCGGGGGGGCTGGCCCTGCACGATGAGAACGGGGCATTTACGCCCGAAGCTGAAGCAATTCTGCGCCAGGGAAAGGGGCTGGAGCTTTAGATGCTGGGTCTCTCTCCCTTTGAAGTTTTAATCGTCGCCGGCCTGATCGCCTTCCTCTGGTTTAACTATAAGGCCAGAACGGCGAGGGAATCTGAGGGTGGGGATGCAAATGATGCGGCTGCAAATGATGCGGCTGATGAGAAAGCCGGCGCGATCGAGGACATGATCAACTGCCCGGTCTGTGACACTTACGTTTCTCAGGGAAACCCGCTTTCCTGCGGCCGCGTCGACTGTCCCTATGGGCCGAGTGATCCACCTTGACCCTATGACGGTCGACCAGTAGGTTTCGGCCCATATCCTTGAGAGAGCGACGGCCCTTAAATGACGCAAAACACGCCTGATTCTTCGAAAAGTTTTCAGTCCCTGATTCTGACATTGCAGAATTACTGGGCCGGGCAGGGCTGTGTTCTTTTGCAGCCCTATGACGGTGAAATGGGGGCAGGCACTTTTCACCCCGCCACTATTCTGCGATCTCTCGGGCCGACGCCCTGGAAGGCCGCCTATGTTCAGCCCTGCCGCCGGCCAACCGATGGCCGTTATGGGGAAAACCCCAACCGGCTGCAGCATTACTATCAGTTCCAGGTGGTCCTCAAGCCCTCGCCAGAGGATGCTCAGGCGCTTTATCTGGAAAGCTTGAAGCAGCTTGGTATTGATCCTGCCCACCACGATATCCGTTTTGTCGAGGACGATTGGGA
>JABJES010000041.1 GCA_018663165.1 Rhodospirillaceae bacterium | reverse complement strand
GAATATTCGCGGATCAATCTTGCCGACGATGCCGATACCATTGCCAAAAAAATTCGCAAGGCCCGCACCGATGCCGATCCTCTGCCCGCGAGTCCAGACGGCCTTGCCGAGCGGCCGGAAGCGCGTAACCTGGTTGGTATTTACGCCGCCCTTTCAGGTCAGAGCACTCAGGAAGTTTGCGCTCAATTCGCCGGTAAACAGTTCTCTGAATTCAAGGCCGACATGGCGGATTTGGCCGTCGCCGCCCTTGGCCCCATTGGCGAGCGGATGAATCGCCTTCAGGATGATCCCGGCTATATTGATGACGTTCTCAGGCGTGGCGCAGAAAAAGCAAGCGCCCTGGCCGAAGTGACTCTGAAAGAAGTTAAGGACATGACTGGGCTTCTTCAGCCCTGATTTTTTGTCGCCTGTTTTTTAAAAAAAATGAGAAGGTCTTTGCGCGGGGCGGTGTGGGGCTCTAGACTTTAGCCCTGCGTAATTTTTCTGCATAAATTTTTTCGGCTGGATTCTTGCAAGAATGACCTGCCTTTCCCATGCCACCTTCTGCCGTTTTGTTTCCGCGCGTTTCCAGAGGTGTGGGTGATGCAGATTTATCTGCCGATCGCAGAGATATCGGTCAATGTCTTTCTTCTTCTCGGTATGGGCGGCGGCGTCGGATTTCTTTCCGGTCTTTTTGGCGTTGGCGGTGGTTTTTTGATGACCCCGTTGCTGATCTTTACCGGCATTCCCCCCGCCGTCGCGGTGGCGACTGAAGCCAACCAGATTATCGGCGCCTCGGTTTCCGGCGCACTCGCCCATTCCAGACGCGGCAATGTCGATTATGTAATGGGGTTTTTGTTGCTGGCTGGCGGCCTGGCCGGTTCGGGGCTCGGCGTCTGGCTCTTCAGTACCCTACGCGGCGAGGGTCATCTCGATCTGGTGATTCTTCTCTCCTATGTGATTTTCTTAGGGGTTATCGGCGTTTTGATGCTGATCGAAAGCCTGCGTGCCATGGGCCGCTATCGTCGCCGGGGAACGTCGGCGCGGGGGCGGGGTCAGGGCCGCCGGTTGCGCGCACTTCTGCACGGTTTGCCGCTGAAGATGCGTTTCCGTAAATCGCGGCTTTATATCAGCGCCCTGCTGCCGATTGCTATCGGCTTTGTGGTCGGGGTGCTGGCGGCAATCATGGGTGTCGGTGGTGGGTTCATTATCGTTCCGGCGATGATCTATCTGCTCGGTATGCCGACCTCGATGGTTGTTGGCACCTCGCTGTTTCAAATTATCTTCGTTACTGCGAATGTGACCATCCTTCAGGCCTATAACAATCACACCGTCGATGTGGTGCTGGCGCTTATGCTTCTTATCGGCGGGGTAATCGGTGCCCAGCTCGGCAGTCGGGCGGGGACAAGGCTGCGCGGCGACCAATTACGCGGCATGCTTGCCCTGCTGGTTCTCGGGGTTTGCGCCAAGATTGCTTTTGACCTTTTTGCAACGCCGGGGGATGTTTTTTCTCTGGCCGTGCGCATGGGGGCTGGCTCATGATCCGCCGTGCTGTCGCTGGATTTTTTGTGCTGGCGATGGCCCTCGTTGTCGCGCCATCTGGCCCGCTGCGCGCCGACACCCTGGTCGCCGATCTGTCGTCCCATCTGATCGCCATTACCACCGGCTTTCACGGTGACGAAGTTCTGCTTTTTGGGGCGACCGACGGCGATGGCGATGTGATTGTCATTGTTCGCGGTCCCGATCGCGACCTGACGGTGCGCCGCAAGGACAGAATCGCCGGTCTGTGGATCAATAACGATGAAATAGACTTTGACGATGTGCCGTCTTTTTATCATGTGGCGAGCAGCCGCCCGATTGAGGAATTTGCGCCGCCGGCCTTGCGTTCGCGCCACGAAATCGGGGTTGATTATCTGGAGCTGTCACCCGCCACCACTGCCACCACTGCCGCCATCACTGATGTTGACGGCGAGGCGGTGCCAGCGGCGATTTATGATCCTCTTGCCGAGGCCAGGGAAAAAAGTTTCCGTCTCGCCCTTTTGCGTAACGAGGAGCGTGCCGGACTTTATGGTGCGACCATGGGCAAGGTGAATTTTCTCGGTGACCGTTTGTTCCGCACACGGGTTGATTTTCCCGCCAACGTTCCCACCGGCACCTATACGGTTGAGGTTTTTCAGATCTTTGAGGGCAAGGTTGTCGGCGCACAGACGACGCCGCTGATCGTCAGCAAGGTTGGCCTGGGGGCAGAAATCTATGACTTCGCCCATTCAAACGCTGCGCTATATGGTATTTTCTCGGTGATGCTGGCCTTGTTTGCGGGCTGGTTGGCGGCTGTCGCCTTCAGGAGGAGTTAGGTAAATTGACCGGAAACAAGGACAAAAAATCAGACCGGGTCTTTCTGGCTGTTATTGACGAAACCGAAGAAATGCGCGCCGCGCTACGTTTTGCCAGCTTGCGCGCCAAGCATACCGGGGGGCGGGTTGCTCTGTTGTATGTGATCGAGCCACCTGAATTCATGCACTGGATGGCGGTTGAGAATCTCAACCAGGAAGAAAGCCGCGAAGAGGCCGAGACGGTGCTTCAGGATCTCTCGGCGGAGGTGAACGAATGGGCCGGGGCGTGGCCGGT